>JAHEJE010000292.1 GCA_024639035.1 Alphaproteobacteria bacterium | reverse complement strand
ATCGGTCGCACAGTGCATACGGTGCGGCCTTGCGTATGCTGGGCTCTCACGTACTCGCCCGCGAGCATATCGACCGGGCGCTGGCGCTCAACCCGAACAGTGTGCACGTCCTATCGCAGCATGCCATGCTGTTGTCCTACACCGGCGACCCCCAGGGAGCGATCGATACCTATCACCGCACCATCAAACTCGACCCGTTCGGAGAATCCTACATCAAGCCGGAAATCCTGGCCGAAGCCTACTACAATATGCGCCGTTACGCGGACTCCAACGCTGCCCTCAGCAAGATGTTGAAACTGCCGATTTTCTATGTCCATCAGCAAATGGCAATCAACTACGCCCAACTCGGCGACATGGACGCCTGCAGCCGCAGCATGGAACTCTACCGCGCCGGATTGCCTGAGGACTACGATGAAAAGCTGCTGTTTGACAGCCACATCCGGCTGTGCGCCCGGCAAGAAGACCGGCAACACTGGATCGAGGGTTATCGCCTGATCGGAATGGATGTCTGATTATCCCGCCCGGCGCGTGCCGCTGGGCGGCGTGCCGATGTGGGTTTTGTAAGCCCGCGAGAACTGCGCCAGCGAGGAAAACCCGCACGCCAGGCCGACATCGCGCACGCTCATCTGCGAATAGGTGAGCAGGCGCTCGGCACGCTCAAGACGCAGTTTCAGATAGAGTTGTTTCGGCGTCGTGCCGAGCTTGGCACGAAACAGGCGTTCGAGCTGGCGCAGCGACAAGCCGCCGATCTGCGCCAGGTCACCGATCTGCAGCGTATCCTCGACGTGGGTTTCCATCGCGTCGATGATCGCCAGCAGACGTTGGTCGTTGATCTGGTAGCGGCTGCGCGCCGGAACCCGCGGTTCGGCTCCGGTTTCGACATAGCGGGTATGGATCAGCTTGTCGGCAATCGCCGCACTCAGGCCCGAGCCTTCGCGCCGGGCAATCCACTCCAGCATCATGTCGATCACCGAAGCCCCGCCGGCGCAGGTCATCCGGCGACGATCCATCTCGAAGAGAGAGTCGCACACTTCGACGTCCGGAAAGTCCTCACGCATCGAAGCGGTGCACTCCCAATGGCAGGTCGCACGATGACCATCGAGCACGCCCGCAGCCGCCATGATCAGCGGTGCCGACTCGATCGCACACAACGCCACCCCGGCCCCGGCCAGTCGGCGGATTTCAGCCATCACCTTGGCACAGACCGCCGCCTGAGGTTCATAACTGGCGCACAGCACGGCAAGGTCCGGCGTGCCGATGTGCCGGAACGGTCCGGCAACCGAAACCGGGATGTCGTTCGATGCCGCCGCCGGCTCGCCGTCCGGCGACACGAACGTCCAGGCATAAGTGTCCGGCCGCTCCAGGTTGGCCACCCGCAACGGTTCCAGCGCGCCGTTGAGCGAGATCATCGAAAAGCCGGGAAACAGAACGAAGGTGATATGGTGCATGGCGTAAAAAGCGAAATTGGCAGCGGAAAAAGACAAATTCAAATTGCATTATCCGATCATGCTGCACAATCGCAATTTTCCTTGAGAGAGGCAGGCATCCATGAACCCGAAAGTCATTATCACCTGTGCCGTGACCGGATCAGGCGACACGGTCGACAAGCACCCGGCCATTCCGGTTTCACCCGAGCAGATCGCCAATTCGGCCCTTGAGGCCGCATCCGCTGGCGCTGCCATCGTCCATTGCCACGTCCGCAATCTCGAAACCGGCAAGGGGACGCGCGACGTCACCTTGTATCGCGAAGTCATGGAACGCATCCGTGCCAAGAACACCGACGTGATCGTCAACTTCACCGCCGGCATGGGCGGCGACCTGATGATCGGCGACGGCGAAACTCCGCGCGAGTTCGATGAGGACAACACCGATCTTGTCGGTCCTGTCGAACGCCTGCTGCACGTTGCAGAACTGAAACCAGAGATCTGCACACTCGACTGCGGCTCGCTGAATTTCGGCGACAGCCATTCCGTCGTCATCCAGACGCCGATCCAGCTGCGCGAGCAGGCGAAACTGATCCGCTCATACGGCGTAAAGCCGGAAATGGAGATTTTCGACAGCGGCAATCTGTGGTTCGCCAAGCAGATGTGCACCGAAGAGCTGATCGACGAGCCGCCGATGTTCCAGCTCTGCCTCGGCATCCCGTGGGGGGCGCCGGTCAACACCCAGACCATGGCCTACATGGTCGGCGAACTGCCATCGAATGCCGTCTGGGCCGGTTTCGGCATCGGCCGCTGGCAAATGCCGATGGTCGCCCAGGCCATCCTGCTCGGCGGCCACGTCCGCGTCGGACTGGAAGACAACCTGTACCTCGACAAGGGCGTCTACGCCTCCAACGCCTCGCTCACCGAACGCGCCACCGAAATCATCCGCCTGCTCGGCGCGCAAGTCGCAACAGCAGATGAGGCCCGCGATATTCTCGGGATGAAACGGTCATGACAGCCATCAAAACCGTCGGCATCGCCGGTACCGGCGTAATCGGCGCCGGTTGGGCCTGCCGCATGCTTGGCGCCGGGCTGGACGTGATCGCATTTGACCCCGCCGCAACAGCCGAAGCCGCCATGCGCGACAAGATCGAGCGCGGCTGGCCGCACATGCTCAAACTGCTGGGCAAGGATGCGGTGGACAGCGGCACTCTCACTTTCACGCAAAATGTAAAAGAAATGGCAGAAAATGCTGATTTCATTCAGGAAGCTGCACCAGAACGTGAAGACCTGAAGATCGGGCTGTTCAAGGACATCGACACCAGCGCCAGGCCGGACGCCATCATCGCTTCATCGTCGTCCGGCTTTCTGCCAACCCGGCTGCAATCGCAGTGCACACACCCCGAACGGGTGATCATCGGCCATCCGTTCTACCCGGTCTACCTGCTGCCGCTGGTCGAGACAGTGGCCGGCGAACAGACCAGCGCCGAGACCATGGACCGCGCCGATGCGTTCTACCGCCAGATCGGCATGCATCCTTTGCGGTTGAAGAAGGAAATCGACGGCTATATCTGCGACCGCCTGCAGGAAGCCCTGTGGCGCGAGGCCCTGCATTGCCTCAACAAGGGCATCGGCACGACCGAGGACATCGACCGGGCGATCATCTATTCCGCCGGCCTGCGCTGGGCCATTATGGGCTCGTTCCTGCACTACCACCTGGCCGGCGGCGACGGCGGCATGCGGCACTTCATTTCACAGTTCGACCCGAGCCTGGAACTGCCGTGGACCGACCTGCCCTTTCCGAAATGGTCGGATGAGTTGGCAGAAAAGCTGATCGACGGCTGCGAAGCCCAGCAGGGCGCTGAACCCGCCGCCAGCTGGGAAGCCCGCCGCAACGACTGCCTGATCGACATCATGACCGTGCTCAAAAAGCACAACATGGGCGTGGGCGAAGTGCTGAACGGCAAGGTCTAGGGGACCGGCATGCGCGGGGAACATTTGAACATGAACCATACCGCCCAACCCGTCGCCCCTTGGACCCCCGGGTCAAGCCCGAGGGAGGCAACTGTTGCCAGCACTGCCTGCCAAAGGCTGCCTTCCTCGGGCTTGACCCGAGGACCCACCGCGCCGCACACTCCGCGTGCATGCCATACT
>JAHEJE010000291.1 GCA_024639035.1 Alphaproteobacteria bacterium | reverse complement strand
GAGGTGCTGGCGAAAATCGCCATACCGCCGCGCGAGACGTCGTTCACCCGGTACTTCCCGCAGATCCCGCGCGACACCGAGGTGATCTATCATGTCATGGTCGGCCCGGCGGTTCTGACGTTCGTCAAGGAACTGGGCGAATTCTTCGGTGCCAACCGGCCAGAGTTGTTCGGGTTCATCGACAGCCTGGAAGCTGTCGACCTGGCCAGCCCAGGGCTGGAATTCCTTGACGGAACCTACTTCTGGGAGGGCAACCCGCGCTATGCCCAGCCCGACCAGACGGAGCACGACAAGTTCTATCGGGCCGCCGTCGGGGTCGATGACAACGGCGCCTCGGTGAGCGATCCGAGGGACGTTTCGACCTATGCGCACATGTTCGGCTGCTGGGAAACGCTGCATGTCATCAAGGCCGGGATGGAAGCTGCCGGCTACAGCGGACCGCAGGATCGCAGCAAGCTGATCGAGGCGGTCGAGGCGATGTCCGACATGCCGGATTCGCGCGAACACCCACAAGGGGCCAAGCGCTTCAACGGCAAGACCCACCAGGTGTTCGGCCACCAGTACATCTCACGGGTGGTGAACGGCAAACTTCTGGTCATGCATACGACGTCGATCGAGGACACGCTGTATCCCGATGAGGTCGACTACACCCAGCAACCGTTCTAGGTCAGGACCTGTCGGGGCCGGCCCGGCCGGCGCTTCATCGCAATGGATTTTGGACCCTATCTTGTTTTGGCCGTGCTCGAAGGCTCGGTGCAGGCTGCGGTGCTGGCGCTGACGGCGGTGGGCCTCAGCCTGGTGTTCGGCGTCATGCGCGTGGTCAATGTGGCGCATGGCGAATTCTTCATGCTCGGTGCGGTGGCGGCCTGGGCCATCGCCCAGTCGTTTGCCGGCCATCCGGCGGTCGGGTTCATAGCAGCGCTGGTTTTCGCACCGCTGCTGGTCGGACTGATCGCGACAGGGGCCGACATGGTGATCCTCAAGCGGCTCGGGTACGACCCCGAGAACACCATCGTGGCGACCATCGGCATGCTGTACATCATCCAGCAGCTGACCCTGATGACCTATGGCCCGGACGCCCGTCCGGTGCCGCCGCCGTTCAACACCCGGCTGTCGATCCCGTGGTTCGAATGGGGCGATGGCGGGTTGGCGCTGGTCTGGCCCTGGGGCCTCAGCACGACGAGCTACAAGCTGGCGGTGATTGCCGCCGCGGCGGTGATCCTGGTGGCGCTGTGGCTGGCGATATCACGCACCAGGGCGGGGCTGATCATGCGGGCCACGCAGCAGGACCGGGAAATGGCGCAGGCCTTCGGCATGCCGGTGGCCTGGGTCAACGCGCTGGTGTTCGGGCTCGGGGCCGGCCTTGCGGCGCTGGCGGCGGTGCTGATCGTGCCGATCCAGCAGGCGCACTACCTGATGGGCGAAGAACCGCTGCTGCTGTCGTTCATCGTGGTCATCATCGGCGGCCTCGGCAGCCTGGCGGGCACCGTCGCGGCGGCAATCCTGATCGGCATGAGCGACGGCATCATCTCGGTGTTCTTCTCGCCGACGCTGGCCAAGATCCTGTCGACGCTGCTGGTCGCCATGGTGCTGGTATTTCGGCCCCAAGGTCTGTTTGGACATCCACCGCGATGAGTGCCCGGTCTCGAACCTTGGCGCTTCACGGCGCGGTCGTAGCGGCGATCTTGGCGCTGCACTTCATCCTGCCGGACTACCACCACGGCATCCTCGCCCGCACCATGGTGCTGGCGGTCTACGCCATGGCCTACAACGTGATGTTCGGCTACACCGGGCTGCTCAGCCTGGGGCATGCGCTGTTCTTTGCCGCCGGGATGTACGGCATGGGACTCAGCTCCATCCATCTCGGGTTTTCCCCCGGTCCGGCGATCGTGTGCGGAGTGGCGGCGGCGTTTGCGGTTTCGCTGATCGTCGGCATCCTGGCGCTGCGCACGTCCGGCGTCGCGCTGATGATCGTGACGTTGATGTTTGCCCAGGCCGGCTGGTACCTGGTGCTGTATTTCGGCGAATACACCCGCGGCGATGAGGGCTTTGTCATTCCCAGGGCGGCGCGGATGCTGGCCGGGTTCGACCTTGCCGATGCCTCCAACCGGTATATCGCGGCGCTCGTGCTGTTCGCCTTCGGCCTGGTGGTGACACTGAAGGCGGTCGAATCGCGGTTCGGGCGGGTTCTGGTGGCGATCCGCGAAAATGAAGAGCGGGCGCGCATGCTCGGCTACGACGTGTTCCGCTACAAGCTCGGCGCGGTCGTGCTGTCGGGCACGCTGTCGGGCCTGGCCGGGGCCTGCTACGGCATCCTGTTCGGCTATGTCGGGGCGACCTTTGCCTCGGTGCAGTATTCCATCCTGCCGCTGCTGTGGGTGCTGCTGGGCGGAGCGAGCACCGTCCTGGGGCCGTTCGTCGGCACTTATTTCATGACCTACCTGATCGACATTTCGAGCGCCTACACCACGGCCTACATGCTGGTCGCCGGGGTGGTGCTGGTTGTGCTGACGCTGTTTGCCCGCCAGGGTATCATGGGCGAGGTTCGACGGAGGCTGATCCCGTGGCTGCCGTGAACCTGCTGGCGACCAAGGGCCTGACCCGAACCTTCGGCGGACTGGTCGCGGTCGATCGCGTCGATTTCGCCGTACCGCGCGGCCAGGTCCGGGCCCTGATCGGCCCGAACGGCGCCGGCAAGACGACGCTGGTCGGCATGCTGTGCGGCCGCATCGCTGCGACCAGCGGCGCGATCACCTTCGACGGGCGCGACATCACCGAGCTGCCGGCCCACCGGCGGATTGCCATGGGCATGGCCTACACCTTCCAGGTCACGTCGATCTTCGCGCGGCTCAGCCTGCGCGAGAACGTGGCCCTCGCCGTGCGCCGATGCGGCCGGCTCGACGAACGCCAGGTCGAGCGTAAGGTGGCGGAGGCGCTGTCGCGCGTCAGGCTCACCGAACCTGCGGACCAAATGGCCGGCGACCTGAGTTACGGCCATCAAAGGCTGCTGGAAATCGCCATGGGGATCGCCCAAGAGCCGCAACTGCTGATCCTCGACGAGCCGACCCAGGGCCTCGCCGACAGCGAGATTGAAGGGTTCAATGCACTGATCCGGTCAATGGCCGGAGCGACCACCATCGTGCTGATCGAACACAACATGGACGTGGTGATGGAAACCGCCGACTACATCACGGTGCTCAATTTCGGCGAGATACTGGCCGAGGGCAAGCCGCAGGCGATCCGTGCCGATGCTGCCGTGCAGGCTGCATACCTGGGGTCGGCCTGATGCTGGAGGTCACCAACATCGACAGCGGCTATGGCCAGGCGCTGATCCTGCGGGGGATCTCGCTTGCGGTAGAGCCGGGGGAAATCCTTTGCCTGTTCGGCAGGAACGGCGCCGGCAAGACGACGATCCTGAAGACCATCATGGGTCTGCTGGCGTTGCGGGCCGGCACGATCACGCTCGACGGGCGCGACATCGGACAGTTGCCGGCGCACCGGATCGCACGGTGCGGCATCGGCTACGTGCCGCAGGGACGGCGGCTGTTTCCAGAGATGACCGTGGCCGAAAACATCGAGACCGGGCTGCTGGTCAGCGGCGGCT
>JAHEJE010000290.1 GCA_024639035.1 Alphaproteobacteria bacterium | reverse complement strand
CTTTCCTCAAGCCGCGCATGGTCTGGCGGGTGTCGTTCCTGGTCTATGTCGTGGGCATGGCGCTGATGGTGGCGGCGATGAAGTTCGGCCCGGAGATCAAGGGCGCTCATCGCTGGATCGATCTCGGCCCGTTCAATCTGCAGCCGTCCGAACTGGTCAAGCCGGCCTTCGTGGTTTCGGCGTCGTGGCTGATGGCGCAGGGCCTGACACGGCCCAACATGCCGGGCGTGATGCTGGCCTGGGCGCTGTTTCTGGCCTTTCTCGGTTTGTTGGCGCTGCAGCCCGATTTCGGTCAGGCGGTGCTGATTTGCGCGGTGTGGGGGGTGATGCTGCTGATCCACGGCATTCCCTGGGCCTTCGTTGCGGTGCTGGCCGGCGCCGGCGCAGCAGCTGCTGCGGCGGCCTATCTGACGTTTTCGCACGTTGCATCGCGCGTCGACCGGTTCCTGTATCCCGAACGTGGCGATACCTTTCAGGTCGATACCGCAACGCGGGCCTTCGAACATGGCGGGGTGTTCGGCACCGGGCCGGGGGGCGGCAGCGCCAAGCGGATACTGCCGGATGCCCATACCGATTTCATCTTTGCCGTGGTTGGCGAGGAGTTCGGGCTTGTCGCCTGTGCGGTGCTGATCGGGCTCGTCACCTTCATCGTCATCAGGGTGCTGAGGAAGTCGATTGCCGGCTACGATCCGTTTGCCATACTGGCGATGAGCGGCCTGATCACGATCTTTGGCCTGCAGGCGATGATCAACATGGCGGTGAACGTATCGCTGATGCCGGCCAAGGGGATGACCTTGCCATTCATATCCTACGGAGGCTCTTCGATGGTCTCGATGGCGTTCGGCATCGGGCTGATCCTGGCGCTGGGACGCTACAAGCCGCGCGGTGCGCGGCTGCCTGGAACCTGAGGAGGGCGCGCCGAAGGCAATGGCTGTCGATTTCAAGTCATATCAGCGCGGCACCGTGGTTCTGGCCGCCGGCGGTACGGGGGGGCATTTGTTCCCGGCTCAGGCGCTGGGAGAAACGCTGGCCGAGCGCGGCTATCTCATTCACCTGATGACCGATGCCCGGGGTATCGAATTCGGCGGAAAATTTCCGGCGGTTTTGCGCCACGAGATCGCCTCGGCGACGATCACACCGCGCAAGCCGTGGCGGGTGCCCGGCCAGCTTTTCCGGCTCGTCAATGGCTATCGCGCCGCTCACGAGGTGATGTCACAACTTCCCGGCGGGCTTCCGGTGGCGGTGGTCGGGTTCGGGGGCTATCCGTCGTTTCCGCCTATGCTGGCGGCGCTGCGCCTGAAGGTGCCGACCGTCATACACGAGCAGAATGCCGTGATGGGGCGGGCCAATCGGGCAGTTGCCAAGTACGTCAGCCGCATCGCCTCGTCGTTTCCCGATATCGTCAACCTCGATGCCCGGATGAAGTCGAAACTGACCTTCACCGGCAATCCGGTACGCGGTATCGTCATGCGGCAATGGGATATGCCATATGTGCCGCCGGCGGCCGACGAACAGTTCACCCTGCTGGTGTTCGGCGGCAGCCAGGGCGCGCGCTATTTCTCCGAAATGATGCCCAAGGTGGTGGCCGAGTTGCCGGTGGCGGTGCGGCGCCGGCTGAAGGTGGTCCAGCAGTGCCGGCCGGAAGACATCGAGCAGACGCAGGCGGCCTATGACGAACTGGGCCAGACCGCGACCCTGGCGCCGTTCTTTGCCGATCTGCCCAAGCACATTGCCGCGGCCCATCTTGTGATCTGCCGCTCGGGTGCCTCGACGGTGGCCGAGCTGGCGGTGATCGGACGGCCGGCGATCATGGTGCCGCTGCCGCATGCGGTCGACAACGACCAGTTGCGCAACGCCCAGAGTTTTTCCCGGGCCGGGGCGGGCTGGCTGCTGCCGCAAGACGAAATCGCGCCGCAAAGCCTTGCTGCATTCATCACCCGGTTGCGCTATGAGGTGGCCGATCTCAGCGCTGCGGCCTCCTCGGCAAAGGCATTCGCAAGACCGGATGCCGCCGACCGGCTGGCGGCGATTGTCGATGAACTGTCGGAAAACGAGCGGGCGCGCCGGCAGGTTGCCCCCAAGGTCGAGAACGAGGACACCCATGAAGCTTCCGCGTGACGTAGGGCCGATCCACTTTGTCGGGATCGGCGGCATTGGCATGAGCGGCATTGCCGAGGTGATGACCACACTGGGCTATTCGGTGCAGGGGTCGGATATCTCCGACAACTACAATGTCGCGCGGCTGCGAAAGCGCGGCATCGAAGTGCATATCGGCCACGAGGCGGATAACCTCGGCAAGAGCCGCGTCGTGGTGATTTCGTCCGCCGTCAAGCCGGACAATCCTGAAGTGGTGGAGGCCCGGGCGCGGTTTCTGCCGATCGTGCGCCGGGCCGAAATGCTGGCCGAACTGATGCGGTTCAAATCCTGCGTGGCGGTGGGCGGCACCCACGGCAAGACGACGACCACCTCGATGGTTGCAGCCCTGCTCGACGAAGGCGAATTCGATCCGACGGTGATCAACGGCGGCATCATCAATGCCTATGGATCGAACGCGCGGCTCGGCAAGGGCGAGTGGATGGTGGTGGAATCGGATGAGTCCGATGGCACCTTCGTCAAGCTGCCGGCCGATGTGGCGATTGTGACCAACATCGATCCGGAACACCTCGACCACTACGGCACGTTCGATGCGGCCAAGGAGGCCTACCGGCAGTTCGTCGAGAACATCCCGTTCTATGGGTTTGCCGTCATGTGTCTCGACCATCCGGAAGTGCAAGCGCTGATCGGCAAGATCCACGACCGGCGCATGGTGACCTACGGCACCAGTCCGCAGGCCGACCTGCAGATCGAGGACGTCGGCTATGTCGACGGCCAGAGCCGGTTCACCGTTGCGGTTTCGGAACGGGTCGAGGGCGGTGAGCGGCGCATGGAAAATCTCATGCTGCCGATGCCGGGGATGCACAACATCATGAACGCAACGGCGGCGGTGGCAGTGGCGGCGGAACTGGGCATCGGTGACGATGCCATCCGGTCCGGGCTGGCGAACTTCACCGGTGTAAAGCGGCGCTTCACGCGGACCGGCGCGCACGGCGGCGTTACCGTGTTCGACGACTACGGCCACCACCCGGTCGAAATTTCCTCGGTGCTGGCGGCAGCACGCGGGGCGGCTTCGGCCAAGGTCATCGCGGTCGTGCAGCCGCACAGGTTTACCCGCCTGGCCAGTCTGTTCGATGATTTTTGCGCCTGCTTCAACGATGCCGATGTCGTGATCACGGCGCCGGTCTATGCGGCGGGCGAAGCGCCGATCGAGGGGATCGACCATCTGTCACTGGCAGAAGGCATGCGGGCGCGGGGGCATCGCCATGTGCTGTCGATCGACGAGCCCAGGGAACTGGCGGGGATCGTTGGCGACATCTCTGAACCCGGCGACATGGTGATCTTGCTCGGGGCCGGCACGATCACCCAGTGGGCCTATGCGCTGCCCGGTGAACTGGCGGCGCTGGAGGACAGCGCGAACGGCGAAAAGGGTGCGGCCTGATGCCCAAGTCCGCCGGCCAGGAACTATTGGCGCGACTGCCGCAGGTGCGCGGACGCTACGAGGCCGACCGAGTTCTGGC
>JAHEJE010000289.1 GCA_024639035.1 Alphaproteobacteria bacterium | reverse complement strand
GGGCCCGATGACACGGTCATCGACCTGTACTTCAAGAAGATCTATCCGGCGGCCGTCGACAGTGTGCTGGAGGTGTGCGACCTGTTCCGCACCGGCAACCCGCCGCGTTCGACGCAGGACGAGAGCAAGGCGACCTACGAGTACCGGTGCAAGAAATCGCATGCGCAAATAGATTGGTCGAAGCCGGCTGCCGAGGTCTATAATCTCATTCGCGGCACCAATCCCTCGCCCGGCGCATGGACGACCGCAGGCGGCAGCGAGGTTCAGATATACGACAGTGAACGCCGCGACGGGTTCGGCACGCCCGGCGAGGTGATCAGTATCGACAACGAAGGAGTTCTGGTTCAGGCCGAAGGCGGCCGGGTGCTTGTCAAGCGGGTTCGCCCCGCCGGCGGCGACAAGCAGGCGGCCTCGGATTGGGCGCGGAGTGCCAGCATCGAGCCAGGCAACAGGCTCGGGAGCTGAGGGTGCCGGTCGGCAGGGAGTCCAGGTTGGAACCTTGCTTCGGCATCCGGATCGTAGGGGCTATGATTTTGGCCCAGAACAGGCAATGCGCAGTACAGCAATGCCGGTTCAAGCCAGAGAACAGCGGCCGTTTACAGCCGCAAACCCAAGGGAGGATATACTATGGGTATTACCAGAAGACTGATGTTGGGAGTTACATTTGCCGCCACGATTGCGGCAGGAGTCGTTAGCTCCAATCTGCCTGCGTTCGCGTGGGAACCTGCCAAGCCGATCGACTTCGTGATCATGGCCGGACCGGGTGGTGGCGCTGACCAAATCGCCCGCTTCGTCCAGTCGGTTGTCGAGAAGCACAAGATGTCGCCACGCCCGCTGGTGCCGAACAACAAGGGTGGCGGCTCGGGTGCAGAAGCGCTGATCGCACTGAAAGGCGCAAGCGATCCGGACCACTCCATCCTGGTGACGCTGAACTCGTTCTTCACCACGCCACTGCGTCAGGAGAACCTGGGCATCGACATCCAGACCTTCACGCCGATCCAGATGATGGGCGTCGATCCGTTCGTGCTGTGGGTTCACAAAGACTCCGGCATCACGACGTTTGAAGACTGGCTCGCCAAGGTGAAAGCCGAAGACGGCAACTACGTCATGGGCGGCACCGGCAAGGGCCAGGAAGACTCCACCGTCGTTGCGTGGATGGAAGGTAACTACGATCTGAAGATCAAGTACATCCCGTACAAGGGCGGTGGCGCGGTGGCCAAGGATCTTGCCGGACAGCAGATCATGGCCAGTGTCAACAATCCGGCCGAAGCCAAGGGCTTTTATGCCTCCGGTGACGTCGTGCCGCTGATCGCGTTTTCCGATGAGCGTCTGCCGAACCTGCCGGACGTGCGCACGGTCAAAGAGCTGGGCAAGGACTTCAGCTACTACAACCAGCGTGCGGTCGTTGGAGCTCCCGGCATGTCGGACGAGGCCGCAGCCTTCTATCAGGCGCTGTTCACCAAGGTGTACGAGTCTTCCGAGTGGCAGGAATACATGAAGTCGGAGAGCCTGGAAGGCCTGCCGATGGATGCCGCCACCCAGAAGGAATACTGGAAGACCCAGGTCGATCGGCACAAAGAGCTGTTCGCGGCAATGGGTGAATAAGGCCTAAGGCCACACGACAACGGGAGGGCTGGCATATGCGGCGTGCAGAAATCGTAACAGCGGCGGTGCTGGCCCTCCTTTCGATCTACATGATGTGGAAGAGCGCCGAACTTGAAGTCGGCTACGTTCGCGGCGAAGGCCCCGGTGGCGGTGCCTGGCCGTTCTGGCTGTCGGCGATCATGCTTGTCTGCACCGGATTGATTGCAATCAACTGGATGCGCCAGACCTCGCCACCGTCGCAATCTGAAGAGCCGATACTGGATGGCCACGGGCGACTGATGCTCGTCATGGTCGGTGGCGGCATCGCAGCGTTCATCGGCTTGTCCCATATCATCTCGATGTACGGCGCCATGTTCGTGTTCCTGGTCTACTACCTGCGCATATTGGGTAAACACACCTGGCGGCTGACCCTGATCATATCGATCCTGACACCGGCCATCTTTTTCTATTTCTTCGAAGCGCTGATGCGGATCACCCTGCCCAAAGGCATGCGGTTTACCGATCCTTTATTCAACGCGCTCGGCAACCTGATCTACTAGGGTCAAGAACGATCATGATGGAAATTCTCGGACACCTTGCAGATGGCTTCTGGTTGTCGCTGCAGCCATTGAATCTGATGCTGATCATCATCGGCGTGACCCTTGGCCTGTTCATCGGCGCCATGCCCGGTCTCGGTTCGGTCAACGGTGTCGCAATCCTGCTGCCGGTCACGTTCCTGGTGCCGCCGGCGTCTGCCATCATCTTTCTGGCGGCGATCTACTACGGTGCCATGTACGGCGGCGCGATCAGCTCGATCACACTGGGAATACCCGGAGCCTCAACTGCGGTGGCAACGACATTCGACGGGCGGCCGCTGGCGATGAAGGGCCGCGCCAGCCTGGCGCTGGTCACCGCAGCAATTGCCTCGTTTGTCGGCGGCACGGTCTCCAACATCCTGTTCACCGCCTTTGCTCCGCCGCTGGCCACCGTGGCGCTGAGCTTCGGCCCGCCTGAAATCTTCGCGCTGATGCTGCTGGCCTTCGCCACCTTCGTCGGCCTTGGCGGCGACGACATTCCAAAGACCATCCTGTCGATCTGCATGGGCCTGGTGTTTGCCGCCGTCGGCTTCGATGAGATTTCCGGCGCACCACGGCTGGTGTTCTTCGACATTTCCGGCTTCCTGCACGGCATCAACTTCCTGGTGCTGGCGATCGGCGTCTACGGCATCGGCGAAATGCTGTGGACCATCGATTCAACGCGCGGCAAGATCACTTCGACAGCCGCGAAGTTCACGGTCAAGGGCGTCGTCGAAGATGCCAAGGAGGGCATGCGGCGCGGTTGGAAGGGCACGACCATCGGTTCGCTCCTGGGCTTTTTTGTCGGCATTCTGCCGGCGGCCGGCGCAACCCCCGGTTCGCTGATGTCATACGGCGTGGCAAAGATGGTGGCGCGCAAACCGGAAGAATTCGGCAAGGGCCATCCCGGCGGCGTTGCAGCCCCTGAAGCGGCCAACAACTCGGCGTCCACGGGCGCCATGCTGCCGATGCTGACCCTCGGCATTCCCGGTTCACCGACCACCGCCATCCTGCTCGGCGGCATGGTGATCTGGGGGCTGACACCGGGACCACGGCTGTTCACCGACCAGACGGAATTCGTCTGGGGCTTGATCGGATCGTTCTACGTCTCCAACTTCTTTGCGCTGTTGATCAACCTTGCCTTTATCCCGTTGTTCATATGGATGCTGCGGATGCCGTTCACGATCCTGGCACCGATGATCTTCGTGCTGTCGGTGGTCGGCGGTTATGCGGCAACCCGGGATATGCACGATGTGTGGCTGATGCTGTTCTTCGGCCTTGGCGCGTTCTTCCTGCGCAAGCTCGACTATCCGCTGGCACCGGCGGTGCTGGCCATTGTGCTGGGGCCGATTGCGGAACCGACCCTGAGGCAATCGCTGTTGCTGTCTAGTGGTGATGCCTCGATCTTCTTTACCCGGCCGATTTCCGGTCCGATCACCGTCATCGCCATCGTCCT
>JAHEJE010000288.1:2361-3620 GCA_024639035.1 Alphaproteobacteria bacterium | reverse complement strand
TCGCTCACCGCGTGGGCGCCGCCGGTGCATTCGGTGACGTTCTTGCCGGTCATCTCGACGTGGATGCCGCCGGCATGGGTGCCCTCGGCCTGGTGGACCTGCATGAACGAACGGACCTCGGAAATGATGCGGTCGAAGGGGCGGGTCTTGTAGCCGGTCGAGGCCTTGATGACGTTGCCGTGCATGGGATCGCACGACCACACGACATGGCGGCCCTCGGCCTTGACCTTGCGCAGCAGCTTGGGGAAGTGCTCTGCGACCTTGTCGGAGCCGTAGCGGGCGATCAGCGTCAGGCGGCCGGGATCGTTGCCCGGATTGAGGATGTCGATCAGCCGGATCAGTTCGTCCGGGTCGAGGCTGGGCCCGCATTTCATGCCGATCGGGTTCTGGATGCCGCGGCAGAACTCGACATGGGCGTGATCGGGCTGGCGGGTGCGGTCGCCGATCCACACCATGTGGCCGGAGGTGTCGTACCAGTCGCCCGAGGTTGAATCGATGCGGGTCAGAGCTTCCTCATAGCCCAGAAGCAGCGCCTCGTGACTGGTGTAGAACTCGGTCTGACGCAGCTGGTGGGCGGTGTCGGGATTGATGCCGCAGGCGCGCATGAAACCCATCGCCTCGGTGATGCGATCGGCCAGCGCCTGATACTGCTCCGAGGACGGTGCGCCCTTCACGAAACCAAGCGTCCAACGGTGAACGTGCTCAAGGTTGGCAAAACCGCCGCCGGCAAAGGCGCGCAACAGGTTGAGCGTCGCGGCCGACTGGCGGTAGGCCATGATCTGGCGCTCGGGGTCCGGCTCGCGGGCCGCTTCGGTGAACTCGAGCTGGTTGATGATGTCGCCGCGGTAGCTCGGCAGTTCGACATCGCCCTGCTTTTCGGTGTTGGAAGAGCGCGGCTTGGCGAACTGGCCGGCGATGCGGCCGACCTTGACCACCGGCTGGCCGCCGGCGAAGGTCAGCACCACGGCCATCTGCAGGAACACCCGGAAGAAGTCGCGGATATTGTCGGCGTTGTGCTCATCGAAACTTTCGGCGCAATCGCCGCCCTGCAGCAGAAAGCCCTTGCCCATGGCGACGCGGGCCAGCTTGCGGCGCAGCTTGCGGGCCTCGCCGGCAAACACCAGCGGCGGAAAGGCGGCCAGACGGTGCTGCACGGTTTCAAGGGCGGCCTGATCGCGGTAGTCCGGCACCTGTACGATCGGCTTGTCGCGCCAGCTCTGCGGTGTCCAATTTGCTGCCATGTCGATAACTCCTGGTAC
>JAHEJE010000288.1:0-2261 GCA_024639035.1 Alphaproteobacteria bacterium | reverse complement strand
CCGGCCCGGCCGGTTTGAATCCCGCTATTAAGGCCAGCGGCTAAGGGATTGCAAGCCAAAGGTCAACACCGGGCCCGTTGCCTGGCGGCGGCGAACGGCGCGGTTCCAGGCCGGAGCATACTCCGCTGCCCGGCGCAAGCCAATCTCGGATGGCTACAATTTGAGCGGTTTCGGCGATCATTGGTTAATCCGCCAATGGCAATATGGTTAGGCGATTGTTTCTATCACCACGAGATGAGCGAACGCCGGTCAACACAATGAGCACGTTTTGGGATATCGTCGAATTGCAGCAGGCAGCAGACCTGCTCGCTGCCGGCGACCCGCCGCTGTTCGTGCAACTGCTGGTGCTCAACGCCGTGTGCCTGGCCGTCTGGGTGGCGGCGCGCACCCTGGGCCGGCGCAAGATACGCACGATCAGCCTGCGCCTGATGCAGGTCGTGTTCTTCCTGCTCAACCTGGCGATCGTGGCCAACCCGGGCAGCGATCTCTACCGGCTGGTCGGCCTGGCCTGAGTGCCGGCACCGCAATTGCCTGATAATTCCTTGCATTATGGGAAACCGGCAAAGTAGGATCGGGGCATGAGCGTGCCCGAACCCAGTTTTACCGTCGGTATCGAAGAGGAATACCTGCTGGTCGACAAGGCCAGCCGCGACCTCGTTACTCAGGCGCCCGACGCCTTGATGGACGAGTGTCAGAAGGCGTTGCACGATCAGGTCAGCCCGGAATTCCTGCAATGCCAGATCGAGGTTGGCACCGGGGTGTGCAAGACCGTCGGCGAGGCGCGCAAGGATCTGTCGCATCTGCGCGCCACCATCGCCAAGATCGCCGCCCAGCACGACCTGGCTCCCATCGCCGCCTCGACCCACCCGTTCGCAGACTGGACGAACCAGCAATACACCGACAAGGAGCGCTACCAGACCCTGGCCAAGGACCTCCAGGGCGTTGCCCGGCGGATGCTGATCTCCGGCATGCATGTGCATGTGTGCATCGAGGACCCGGAGCTCAGGATCGACATCTTCAACCAGTTGCCGTACTTCCTGCCGCACCTGCTGGCGCTGTCAACCTCGTCGCCGTTCTGGCAGGGCCGAGATACCGGGCTCAACTCCTACCGGCTCACCGTGTTCGACAACCTGCCGCGCACCGGCCTGCCGCCGGCGGTGTCGAGTTATGGCGAGTACAAGCGCATGGTCGACACGCTGGTCGACATGAACATCATCCAGGATGCCACCAAGATCTGGTGGGACATGCGGCCCTCGGACCGGTTCCCGACGCTGGAGACCCGGATCTGCGACGTGCCGACCCGGCTCGACGATTCCATCGCCCTTGCCGCCGCCATCCAGTGCATCTGCCGCATGCTCTACCGGCTCAGGCGCGACAACCAGCGCTGGCGCCAGTACGACCGGTTCATGATCAACGAGAACCGCTGGCGCGCCCAGCGCTACGGCATGAACGAGGGCCTGATCGACTTCGGCCGCGGCCAGGTGGTGCCGTTCTCCGAACTGGCCGAAGAACTGATCACCATGATCACGCCGGACGCCGAGGCGCTTGGATGCCTGAAGGAACTGCGCTCGATCGGCAAGATCGTAAAACGCGGCACCAGCGCCGACCGCCAGCGCAAGATCTACGACGGCGCCCTGGCCCAAAGGCAAAGCCCGAAAGATGCCCTGAAGGCAGTGGTCGACCACCTGGTGGCGGAGACTGTCGAGGGGGTTTGAGGGGGGGCCTGTGGGCGGCGGAGACAGCCTGACTTAAGCCGGGCAAGTGTTCACCAGCGGACCAGCCGTCTTCGAGCTTGTGCGACGCTGGATTGCCTGTCGCATGCCAAGAAAGTCCTTGTCGCGCCATCCGGTACCGCCAGCGACGCTTCCCCGTACAATCGCAAACAGCATCACCGCCGGCGGGCGACGGTTTTTTGGTAGAGGCCGGCGAAGATGGTTTCGGTTTGCCAGGTGTAGGCGTCGGGATCGTCGGCGAAGGCGGCGATCTGCTGGTGCCACATGGTTTCGGCGAACGGTTCCAGGCGGTCGAACACCCGGCGCATCAGGCCGCGGCAGGGGTGCCAGCGGGCCGGGGCGTGATAGTCGACGAATACCGCCTTGCCGCCCGGCGCAAGACGCGACAGCAGGGCCGTGACGACCGCGCGCTTGTAGGGGTCGGGCAGTTCGTGCAGCAGGAAAAAGCACACCACGACATCGTAGCTGCCCGGGCCCGGATCGGCGGCATCGGCGACGCGGACGCGGGCATGATCGAAGCCGGACAGC
>JAHEJE010000287.1 GCA_024639035.1 Alphaproteobacteria bacterium | reverse complement strand
GCATGAAGGACGCAAAAAGCGCAAAGACCACCACCGCCGGCCAACTGCTGATGCGGTCAGGCAGCTTCAGCAGGCCGTCGGCGTCCAGGCTGCCGCGCACCATCCGATAGGCCCCGGTCCATGGATTGACCCACCGCCAGACATCGCCAAGCAGCGCCTGAAGCGACAACAGGCCGATCCACCAGACGGTCCAGATGAACAGGGGCAGCGGATTGGCCAGTGGGTCCCGCGACCCGGCGAACCCCGCATAGAGCACGACCGCCAGAACCGCCAGCGCCGCCAGGCTGGTGATCGACTGCCAGATTTGCGGCCCGGCTCCGATCACCCGGCGTGAACGAAACAGCCCTGCCGCCGCACCTTCGGGAATGAACGCCAGCGCAACAATGGTCAGCACAACCGCGGCGACCCCGGCTGCTGTGTAGACCCCGGTGGGCAGGATCAGCACGAAAACCTGCTGCGAAACATGCGCCAGGGCCGGGCCGGCGAACACGCCCACCAACAGGACAGCCGCCAACACGATGGCGGCCACGGTGAATGTTCGGGTTCGCTGCAAACCGCGATCACCTGAAATGCACATGCAGTTGGCCTTTGTGAATGATTGCAATGTGTGCTGCCATGGCGGACACAATGGTGTTAATCAGGGGCAGGGCCAAAGCGCAACAAGGAAAACCTAATGACCGCACCGGGACAAAACCTGCGATTGAACGGTGATCGCCTGTGGGATTCGATCCACCAGATGGCCGAAATCGGTCCCGGCATCGCCGGCGGCAGCAACCGCCAGGCCGTGACCGATGCCGACGCCGAAGGCCGCGCCCTGTTCCAGAAATGGTGCCAGGACGCCGGCCTGACCATGGCGGTGGACGAAATGGGCACTATGTTCATGCACCGCCCCGGCACCGACCCCGATGCCCTGCCGGTCTATGTCGGCTCGCACCTCGACACCCAGCCGACCGGCGGACGCTACGACGGTGTGCTCGGCGTGCTCGCCGGTGTGGAAATCATCCGCACCATGAACGATCTCGACATCACAACCAGGCATCCGATTGTTGTCACCAACTGGACCAACGAGGAAGGCTCGCGCTTTGCCCCGGCGATGATGGCCTCCGGCGTGTTTGCCGGCACCATAGACCAGGACCGCGCCTACGCCAGTTGCGATGCCGAGGGCAAGACCTTCGGCGCCGAACTGCAGCGCATCGGCTGGAAGGGCGATGAGCCGGTCGGCCGGCGCAAGATGCATGCCTTCTTCGAATTGCACATCGAGCAAGGCCCGATCCTCGAGGCCGAAGGCGTCGACATCGGCATCGTAACCCACGGCCAGGGCCTGCGCTGGCTGCAATGCACCGTCACCGGCAAGGAAAGCCACACCGGCTCGACGCCGATGGCGCTCCGCCGCAACGCCGGCCGCGGTCTGGCCCAGATCACCGAGCTGGCGCACGAAATCGCCATGGATAAACAGCCCAACGCCGTCGGCGCCATCGGTCATATCGAGGTCACGCCGAATTCTCCCAACATCATCCCCGGCAAGGTCGTCTTCATCGTCGACTTCCGCTCCCATGAACTCGAGACGCTGCACGCCATGGTAAGCCGGCTGGAAGAAGAGGCACCCAGGTTGTGCGAGACGCTTGGCCTGACCTTCGAAACCACCATCGTCGGTCAGTTCGACCCGCCGGCCTTCGATGTCGGTTGCCTCGCTGCCCTGCGCGCCGCAGCCGACCGGCTCGGCTATTCCCACCGCGACATCATTTCCGGCGCCGGCCACGACGCCTGCTGGATCAACCGCATCGCCCCGACCGCCATGGTCATGTGTCCGTGCAAGGATGGCCTGTCGCACAACGAGGCCGAGGACATCACCAAAGAGTGGAGCACCGCCGGCGCTGAAGTGCTGTTTCACGCGGTGTTGGAGACTGCCGTCATCGTCTGACGGCTTCGTCGCGGGCCTGTGCCATCCAGCTTGCCAATGCCGATATCTGTTCGTCTGACATGCCGATGCCAAGTCTGGTACGGCGGAACACGACATCTTCGGCGGCAACGGCCCATTCGCGCTGCATCAGATAGCGCACTTCGCATTCGTACAGCCCGGCGCCGAAGTCGCGACCAAGCTCGTCCACCGAGGCAGCCGCGCCGAGCACTTCGGTAACGTCGGTACCGTAATGTCGGATCAGCCGCCGCAACAGGTCGTCGGCGATGAACGGATAGCGCCCCGCCAGCCGGTTGCGCAGGTCGCCCGCCGCGGCGATGGCAAAGTCGCCGCCGGGCAGGGCCGACCCACCTGTCCAGCTTTCGCCGCGCGCGCCAATCAGTTCGCCGACGTCGTCCAGTATGGCTTCGGCCAGTTTACGGTAGGTGGTGATCTTGCCGCCAAAGATATTGATCAGGCTGCCGCCGCCCACGTGTTCGTCGGCGCGGATCACATAGTCGCGGGTCGCTTCCTGGGCCTTGGAGGCGCCGTCGTCGAACAGCGGCCGCACCCCGGAATAGGTCCACACAACGTCATCTGCCGTGACCGGTTGGCGGAAGTACGCGCTTGCCATCTCGCACAGATAACGGATTTCAGCCTGAGAGATTTCCGGCCTGACCATCTCCTCGCCATGCTCGGCATCGGTCGTGCCGATCAGCGTGTAGTCGTCCTCGTAGGGAATGGCGAAGATGATCCGGTCGTCGCTGTTCTGAAAGATGTAGCTGCGGTCATGCTCGAACTTGCGCGGGATCACGATGTGGCTGCCGCGCACCAGCCGCACGTTGTGTGCATCGTTGTGCCCGAACACCGTTCTCAGCACCTGATCGACCCACGGCCCGGCCGCATTGATCACCACCCGTGCGCTGATCTCTTCGCCCTCACCGGACGGCCCGGCCAGCGCAAGCCGCCACAGCCCGTCGGAGAAGCTGGCGCCGGTTACCGCGGTGCGCGGCCGGATATCGGCGCCGCGCGCCTGCGCATCGCGCAGGTTGAGCACCACCAGCCGTGAATCTTCTACCCAGCAGTCGGAATACTCAAAGGCCTTGCGGTACGCGGGCTTCAGCGGCCCACCCGTTTCATGCCTGCGCAGATCGATGGTTCTGGTGGCCGGCAGCAGCTTGCGCCCACCGATGTGGTCATACAGGAACAGCCCCAGCCGCAACAGCCACGCCGGCCTTAGCCCCTCGTGGTGCGGCAGCACGAAGCGCATCGGGCGAATGATATGCGGCGCGATTTTCCACAGCACCTCGCGCTCTTTCAATGCCTTGCGCACCAGCAGGAATTCATAGTGTTCGAGATAGCGCAATCCGCCGTGGATCAGCTTCGTCGAAGCCGATGAGGTGCCGCCGCCGACATCGCCCGCCTCGCACAGGCACACCGAATAGCCGCGCCCCGCCGCATCGCGGGCAATCCCGGCGCCGTTGATGCCGCCGCCGATGACGACGATGTCGAAATGGGCAATGTCTGTGTCCGGCGCGGTTTCGATCACGGCTGATCCTCTTCAACGCGTGCACTAGCGGCACCGGCCCGAGCTGGCAAGCGTTTAGGGTCAGGACTCATTAATTAACACCATTCTGTTTGCCAAGGAGGGTACGAATGCTGGAAAACAAGCGCAAGCCAAGGCTTTTTGCCTTATCGAGCATTGTTTGCCTGCAGGCGGGCCCT
>JAHEJE010000039.1 GCA_024639035.1 Alphaproteobacteria bacterium | reverse complement strand
CCAGGTGGAAAAATTCGGCGCTGCCTGCAAGCGCGCCGGGGCCGAGCTCAAAGCTCTCGAGGTCAACCTGATCGACAGGATATGGGCCGATCAGCCGGACCGGCCGCAGAACGAGGTGGTCGTGCAGCCGTTGCAGTTTGCCGGGCGGTCGAGTGAGGTCAAGCTGGCAGCCATCTGTGAGGATTTGGCGGACAAAGGCGCCGATGCGGCGGTGCTGACGCTTCCGGATTCGGTTGCCTGGGCGTTCAACATTCGCGGCAGCGACATCGCCCACACGCCAGTGACGCTGTGCTTTGCCATCATTCACCGCGAAGGGCCGGCCGAACTTTTCGTCGCGCCGGAAAGGTTGAGCGAGGATAGCGCTGCGGCATTAAAGGGCCTCGTTGTGACCAAGCCTGCTGCTGCGTTCGGTGTGGCTTTGGAGGAACTTGGCAGCTCGGGCTGCAGCGTGATTCTTGACCAGAACACGGCGCCGGAAAAGGTTCGCGCGTTGTTGATCGACAGCGGCGCAAAGGTCCTGGCTGGACGAGATCCCTGTGTGCTGCCCAAGGCGCGCAAGACTACCGGCGAACTCAACGGTGCCCGCGCGGCGCATTTGCGCGATGGGGTGGCCATGGTGAAGTTTCTGGCCTGGTTTGACGCGGCGATTGCGAACGGTGAAGCGGTCGATGAAATCACCGCGGCGCGTATGCTGGAAGGCTTTCGCAGCGAAAGCGGCGTGTTGAAAGACATATCATTCGATTCGATCTCGGCAGCAGCCGGTCACGCGGCCATTCCGCATTATCGGGTCACTACCGCCAGCAACCGGCAGATCGGCTCCGATGAGATATATCTGATCGACTCCGGCGGGCAGTATCAGGACGGGACGACGGACATCACGCGCACGGTGATTGCCGGGCAGCCGAGTGCTGAAATGCGCGACAGGTTTACCCGGGTCCTCAAGGGCATGATCAATCTGTCGCGGGCAAGATTTCCATCGGGCACGACTGGCGGCAACCTCGACGTCCTGGCGCGGCAGGCGCTGTGGGACGCGGGGCTTGATTTCGACCATGGAACCGGACATGGCGTCGGCAGCTACCTTTCGGTGCATGAAGGCCCGGCGCGGTTTTCAAAGACCGACGCGACGCGCCTTGAGCCGGGCATGATCCTGTCCAACGAACCGGGTTTCTACAAGCCTGGCGCGTTTGGTATTCGGATCGAGAACCTGGTGATCGTCCGGGAGGCGGAAAGTATAGAGGGCGGCGAGCGGGCGATGATGTGGCTGGAAACCCTGACCCTTTGCCCGATAGACCGGCGACTGATCGACCTTCACATGATGGACCAGGATGAGCGTGACTGGCTGAACGCCTATCACGCCCAGGTCCTTGACGCCCTGTCGCCGCGCCTTGACGACCGCGAGGCTGCCTGGCTGACGCAGGCGACCTTGGCGCTGTAACGCTGGCTATTTCGTCAGTTTCAGCTGGGCCAGCTGGCCGGCGATCGCCTCGAAGGCATTCGACAGTTCCGTCGGATTGTCGGCGTCGTAATAGTAGCTGGTTTGCGTGGCGCAGTCGCGCAGCAAGTCCTTGATCGTGGTGTCGGTGATCTCGAAGGCCACTGTGTAGATCGTGATCTCTTCAGTCTTGATGTTGGTGCACAGTTCGGCCGTCAGATCATTGGCAACGGTCGGTTCGGTGCCGGCACTGAGCGAATAGTGCTTGGGGTAGGACGGATACATGGTGTTGGCGCCGTCGGTCATCAGGACGACGGCCTTGATGCCGCCTTCATCGCGCACCTCGACCTGCGTTTTGCCTTCGTTGTAGGGCTGCGGCTTGGTCAGCACGCGCCAGGCCCAGGTCAGGCCGGCGGGGATGTAGGTGCTGGAACTGGCGGACATGGCGTCGATGCCGCTCGAGATGACGCTCTTGTCGTCGGTCAACGGCGTGATCGGTTTTGAGCACCAGTAGTTCAGCAGGCCGGGCACCGGCGTGAAGTTGTAACTCTCGTCACGTACGTTCAACGGATAGTCGCGAGATCCGACGCAGCCCCGCCAGGTCTGGGTGGTGGTAACTTCCTGGCATTGCTCAACCGGGTCGCCGTACGAGGTGCAGGATTGTCGCTGGCAGCTATAGGGTACGCCGTCATTGTAACAGGTCGAGGTTTGCGTGGTGCAGCCGGATTTGTTCGGATAGGTGTTCCAGCAGCTTTCGCCGGTCTCGGACGTGTCGTCAGGCACAGAGATCCAGGGTGCATTGCGGTTCGCGAGGCCGACATTCACATATTTGTTGAACGGCACCAGCGCCACCTTGGTGCGTGATCGCGGGTCGGGCGTGTCTTCCAGCAGCTTGTCGACGAGCAGGTGGGCGGAGTCCTTGAGGGCGGTCATCTTCGTTCCGCTCATCGAGCCGGTGTTGTCGAGGGCCAGGGCCACCTCAAGCGGCCGCCCGGGCCCGGTTTCGGCCTGGGCCGCCACGTCGAGATCGAGCTGGTTGAAGCCGGCAACGGCCATGAGGCTCGTTTGCATCTTGCCGCTGACTTCCAGGCGATAACCTTCCCCGGCTTCCTGCAGAGCGAACTTGGTGATGTTGATGCTTCCGGCGGCGGTGAGGTTGTCGTCGAAATACTCGCGGGCGACGGTCTTGAGCTGACCGACAGGTTTGTTGCTGTTGAGGGTCGCTTCGCGCACGGCGGCCAGGATACCGGCATCGGCGGCCGCCTGCATCTTGGATTGCATCGCAACGCCTCGGCCGTAATCTATGGCGACACCGGCAATCATCAGCACCGCTATTGCGGCGACCGAGAATATGATTGCGACCGAACCCTCGGCGGCTGTGCCGAACTGCTTCACCCGGTTCCGGGAAGGCTGTATGCGCATGGAAATCACCTCTACTGCACGCTAATTCGCGTAAAAGTAGAGAAAAGTTGTTCCGAAGTTCTAAATGGTGGTTGGGATGAGGTCGGCTTGGTTAAGAATTTGTTGCCCGCAGGAAGGACTTCCGGCGTTGCGGTGGTGCCGCTTTTTCCTCTTTTTGTTCAAAGCCATAGCGAGGTTTTTCAGCGGCGCGAAATTAGGGGCGTTCGACGAAACTGTCGAGGACGCGCTTTTCCCCGGCTTTTTCGAAGGCGATCGTTAACTTGTTGCCGTCGATGGCGACAATCTCGCCGTATCCGAACTTCTGATGGAAGATGCGCTCGCCTACGGCGAAGGCGACGGTATCGGCGGCATCACGGGCCACCAGTTCGCCTTCGATGATGTGCGGCGGGCTGGCTTTTGTGCTGCCGCCTTCGCTGTGGCGCCTTTGTGCCCGTTGCCAGCCTGGCGTGTTGTAGGATGCCGAGAACGGGCTCATGTTGTCGAAACGCGAGCCGCCGAAAGCATCCTGGGCGTAGGCTCCCAAGCCGCTGCCGGCGGAAAACTGATCGACATCGACGTTGTCCGGCGGCAACTCATCGATGAAGCGCGAGGGCAGGGCGCTTTGCCACAGATTGTGTATGCGCCGGTTCTGGGCAAAGGAAATCGAGGCCTTTTGCCTGGCGCGGGTGATGCCGACATAGGCGAGCCGGCGTTCTTCCTCGAGGCCGGCGCGGCCGTTCTCGTCCAGCGCGCGCTGATGCGGGAACAGGCCTTCCTCCCAGCCGGGGAGAAAAACATGGTCGAATTCCAGGCCCTTGGCCGAGTGCAGGGTCATCAGGTTGACCTTGTCGACGGCCTCGGCGGTGTCGGTGTCCATCACCAGGGAAATGTGCTCAAGGAACCCGGCCATATTCTCGAATTCGGCCATCGAGCGGATCAGTTCCTTGAGGTTCTCCAACCGCCCGGCGGCATCCGGCGACTTGTCGTTCTGCCACATCTCGGTGTAACCGCTTTCATCGAGGATGATTTCGGCGATCTCGGTGTGGGCAATACCATCGGCCATCGCCCGCCAGCGCGCGAAGCTTTGCAGCAGACCTTGCAGGCTTGCTCTGGTTTTCGCGGTGAAGGCGCCGGTTTCGGCCAGCATCGTTGCCGCACGATAGAGCGAAACACCATGCTCTCTGGCATGGCTGTGCATCTTCTTGACCGACGTTGCGCCGATGCCGCGCTTGGGGACATTGATAATGCGCTCGAACGCGAGATCGTTGTCCGGCGACATTGTCGTCTTCAGGTAGGCCAGGGCGTCGCGAATTTCCGCGCGCTCGTAGAACCGCGGGCCGCCGATGACGCGGTAGGGCAGGCCGAGGGTGATGAAGCGGTCCTCGAAGGCACGCATCTGGAATGATGCCCTGACGAGGATCGCCCGGTCGTTCAAGGTCTCGCCCTTAAGTTGCGCGGCCTCAAGGTCGTCGCCGATGGCTCTGGCTTCCTCGTCGCCGTCCCAGAAACCGCGGAGCTGGAGTTTCTCGCCATCGTTGCGGTCAGTCCTCAGGGTCTTGCCGAGGCGGCCCTCGTTGTGGGCGATGAGGCCGGAGGCAGCTGCAAGGATGTGCGGTGTCGAGCGATAGTTCTGCTCGAGGCGAATGACGCGGGCGCCGGGGAAATCCTTCTCGAAGCGCAGGATGTTGTCGACCTCGGCCCCCCTCCAGCCGTAGATCGATTGATCGTCGTCGCCGACGCAGCAGATGTTGCGGTGGTTCTGGGCCAGCAGGCGGAGCCACAGATATTGCGCGACATTGGTGTCCTGATACTCGTCGATGAGCATGTAACGGAACCGTTTCTGGAAATCCTGAAGGACATCGGGATTGTCCTGAAACAGCCTGAGGCATTCGAGCAGAAGATCGCCGAAATCGACCGCATTGAGGACCTTCAGGCGGGCCTGGTATTGCGCATAAAGCTCGCGGCCCTTGCCGTTGCCGTAGTGCTGGGCCTCGCCGGCGGGGACGTTTTCAGGCGTCAGGCCGCGGTTCTTCCAGCCGTCGATACAGCCGGCCAGCAGGCGCGCCGGCCAGCGTTTTTCGTCGATGTCGTGGGTTGAAATCAACTGCTTGAGCAACCTGATCTGGTCGTCGGTGTCGAGAATTGTGAAGTTGGACTTCAGGCCGACGAGTTCGGCATGGCGGCGGAGGATTTTCGCTCCGATGGAGTGGAAGGTGCCGAGCCAGGTCATGCCCTCGACAACGCCGCCGATCAGGTCGCCGATGCGGGTCCGCATCTCGCGCGCTGCCTTGTTGGTGAAGGTGACGGCGAGAATCTGGCTCGGCCAGGCCTTGCCGGTTGCCAGCAGATGAGCCAGCCGGGTGGTCAGCACCCTGGTCTTGCCGGTGCCGGCGCCGGCGAGCACCAGCAGCGGGCCTTCGGTGCTCTCGACCGCGGCGCGCTGCTCGGCATTCAAGGTGTTGAGATAAACCGGCTGAGACTGGCTCAATGCCCGGCTTGACAGGCTTGGCGGAGCCGAGCCGTCGTCTTCGGCGAAATCGCCTATGTCCAAAGAACGGGTTGTCATCAAATCGCCAGTGTGATTCCTTGCGTGTGATCACTATATAGCATCTGATATGGTATCTGCGATCCGCTGCGCGCCAGATTTGCGCTGAAAGCATGTTCGCGTTGAATGTTTAAGGTGGCTCGTTCGTGACATTCAAGACTGTGGCGTATGTGTTTCTTGCGTTGCTTGTGGCCTATGGTCTGCTCAAGGTGGCCTGGCGCGTTAGCGGCGATGTCATGCAGCAACCGGTGCAGGAGACCGTTGCGCCGCCTGTCAAACCCAAACCGATGCCGGAAACCAAACCCGTAACTGCCGATCCCTCGGCGGGCATGGAGACTGCCGACACACCGAGCGATAACAAGGCAGAGCCGGAAGTTGCGGAAGAGCCGGCGCGAAAAGCTGATGGCGATGAGGGCTATTACGACGACGGGATTTCCTCCGAACCCTCCGCCATCAAGCAGCACCGGCAGGATAAACAGGATCCGTATCAGCCCGATGAACGCGAGGCAGAAAAGGAGACCGCGCCGCGTCAGTTTCCCGATGACGACCGCGAGGTCGACCGTCCCGCGGATGCCGAGCAGGGTACACCGGCAAATGAGATCGACAGATCGAAAGCCTATGAACCAGACTTGCGCGAGGCGAATTGAGACGCCAACAGCCGCCACACCGGGGTAGGGCCTATGCCTTTTAGATCCACATCCCCGAGGAATTCAACGTTCACGTCGGCAGCGAGCAGCTCTTTGGTGGCCTGATCGATGGTTATGTCGCCGGGCGCGCCACATGTTTCCAGTCTGGCGGCGCGGTTTACTGTATTTCCCCAGACGTCGTAGGCGAATTTCGATTGACCGATGACGCCGGCTGTCAGTCCGCCGCTAGCGATGCCGATACGCACGGAAAGATCGTGACCGGTGCTTGCAGCAACTTCCAATGTTGCGGCGATCATCGCCTTGCTGAGTTCGACCAGCGCTGTGGCGTGGTCGTCGCGGGGCTCGGGTGCTCCTGAGACGACCATGTAGGCATCGCCGATGGTCTTGATTTTTTCTACCCCCAACCGACTTGCCTGGGCATCGAAGGCGGAGAACAGTCGATCCAGCAGGGTGATCAGATCTGCCGGGCTCAGCTTTGCAGTCAGCGGCGTGAAGCCGCACAGATCAGCAAACAGCACGCTTGCCTGTTCATGACGGCGGGCGATGGTCTGATCGGGCGCCTGCATGAGCCTGTCGGCGATGCTGGCCGGCAGGACGTTGAGCAGCAGGGCATTGGAACGGAACTGTTCGCGCCGCAGCAGGCGCAGGACATAGAATACGACAACGGAAATGATCGCGGTCATCGAAATGGCGGAGAGCGTGTAGGTCTGGGACAGGAAGTCCGGCGGCAGGCGGTCGGCAAGATGGCCGGTTGGAAACAGAAACCAGGCAGCGATATGCAAAACGGCCGCCAGCAGAATGATCGTGACAACGAGGCGGATGCGATGGATCCCGAGGACGAGAAAGGTGATGGCCGCGGCGGCCAGGTAGTTCAACTGGATACCGCTGTCGTGACCCAACATGGCGATGAAGTAGAAGATCGTCGAGAAGATGGTTGCGGTCAGAACCAGTCCGGCCACGGTCGGGCCATAACGGTGGAAGAGCGGGGTGGATGCGGTGATGGCGGCGGAGATGATGTTTCCGGCGACAAGCGCCTTCAGACTGGCGAAGTCCTGCAGCGCGTAGGAAACGGCGTAACAGCATGACGATACCGTCGCCAGGTAGCCGGTCACATTGGCTGCAACCAGATGGCTGCGCTCTGCGGCGGGCTGGAAACGGGTGCCGGCGCGCACCAGGCGGTCGAGCATCTTTGGCAGGTGCAGCCGGCCGCGCGGGGTCCGGTAGTCGATCGGCCGGGGGCTGGTCATTTGTGCTCTTCGATGCCGGCTTCAATGAGGGCTGAGTTGAAAGCGGCAAGTGCCTTTGTGTAGTCCACCCAACCGACCTGCTTTGCCATATCGTCGGGATTTAAGACGGCAATCCGGGTCTTTCCGGAGGTATCGAAGGCCCGCAGCGTTGCCTCCAGAGTGTCACTGGAGGTGATTTTTACAGCATCGCTTGCGATATCGGGTGGTTCAGCCTGCTCCTCGGGGGTCAATTCGCTCATAAAATCCGATGCCCGCAACGTGCGCATGATGCGGCGGTGTGGGCCGCCACTGAGGAACAACCCCCGGGTGGCCAGTTGCCAGTCGAAGAAGCTCTGGCCGACAAGGGCCTGCATCATCATCGATGCGATGGAAACCGACAACAGCAGGGCGATCGTCATCTCGTAGCCGCCGGTCAACTCGAAGACGATCATGGTGGTCGATATCGGGGCACCGAGAACCGCTCCGGCGACGGCGCCCATGCCCAGGACGGCGTAAACGCCGTAGCCGGAGGCGTAGTCGGGGAACAGTTGTGCGGCGATGATACCAAAGGCACCGCCGGCCATCGCGCCAAGGTAGAGCGAGGGAGAAAAGACGCCGCCACCAAAGCGGCTGGACAAGGTGACCGCCGTGGCGATCGTCTTGGCAAACAACAGGACGAACAGGAAGACCAGAGAATACTGCTCACGCAATGCCAGGTTGGTTGCCTCATAACCGACGCCCAACACCTCGGGCACCATCAGCGCGATCGCCGCAACGATGACGCCGCCGAGCACCGGGCGCAGCCAGATCGGCATTTCTATGCGTCGCGCCGCCCAGTCGCTGGTCAGTACTGAAAGATGAAAGGCTACGGCAACCAGGCCGCAGGTGATGCCGAGCAACGCGAAAGCCGGAAATTCCCAGTAGGATGCGATCTGCAGATCCGGAATGACGAACGCGGGAAAATCGCCGAGATGGACGCGGGTGATCAGGGTTGCAGCGACGGCTGCTATCACGGTCGGAACGAATGCGGACAGTGCGTAGTGGGTGAGGATGACTTCATGGGCGAACAAGACCCCGGCGATCGGCGCATTGAACGATGCCGACACGGCAGCAGCCGCGCCACAGGCCAGCAGCACGCGGCGCGCGGCGGCCGGCAGATTGAAGCGCTGTTCAAGAAACGAGGCCAGGGTTGCGCCGAGATGCACTGCCGGCCCCTCGCGGCCGGCGCTGGCCCCGGCGCCGAGCGATATCGCTGCGATCAGGGCGGAGACCGAACCCTCGCGCAGTGAAATCTGCGAGCCTTGGATGGCGCGGGCTTCGATGACGTCGGCAATGCCCTGGGGACGCCGGGTCTGCATGGCAAACTGCAGCAACAGCCCGACGACCAGGCCGCCGACACTGAGGGCGAGAAATACGACCCACGGCTCGCGGAAGCTGGCGATCGTTGCAACGACATTTTCGTGCTCGTTGCCGAGCCACAGGAACTGGATGACGCCGATGAGCCAGCGAAATCCCAAGATGGCGTAGGCGCAGATGACGCCGATCGCCAGGGCGAGCAGCCATGTCAACGGCTGGCGCGCCTGCGACAGGGTACGCAACGAGGGCAGCGTGTGCTCGCTTAAGAATCGGGCAATGCTGGCTTTGAGGGCTTGCATGGGGAGTACCGGTTCCGCGTGAGATCAGTGGCGTCAAGTTCAGTGAGGAATCCGTTACTTATAGCAGCCAGCGAGGAACTTGCACATCGCAGCGCCGACCCGGGACGGCCGCCCAAGGGCGCTTGACCTGCCGTCATGGTGGCCAGCGTGTCCTGGTCCTATGCGGTCTTCCTGATGATGCCGATTCTGCGCCCGGCCTGGGGCGGGATGGGGTGGTTCTTGTGATCCTCGAACATCGCCGCGATGCTGTTGCGCATGTCGTCGGGAAAGGGGGCTGATTTCTTCGCGGTCATATCGACGTGCATGCACAAGGCCTCCATCGTCGCCGACAGCCAGCCTTGCGTTGCATGGTGCATTTCCTGAATGTAGTGCATGCGCTTGGCATCGTAGTCGAGAAGCTGGAGGGTGACCGTGACCTCGTCGCCGGCGTGCAGCTCGCGCAGGTAGCTGGTGTGAGCCTCCATGGTGAAGAACGAGCAATTGGTCTGTTCGACGTACTCGGGGCCGAGGCCGACCAGGGCAAAGGCCTGATCGCAGGCGCGGTCGAACAGCACGTTGTAGTAGGCCATGTTGAAATGACCATTGTAGTCGATCCACTGGTCTTCGACCTTCTGGACCGAGCTGGTGAAGACGGCACTGCTTTTGCTCATATGTGATGCCCTGATGGTATTGCCGTTGCGGTCACGGGGTGTGATATTGTGGAGTTATCACCTAGCAGATTGCACCGCGGCGGCAAAGCCCGGCAGCAGACAACTCGACAGGGCGCTATGGCACAACAGGCAGCACGGATCCGCAATAGCGTGTCTCAGGCAATTGCAGAGCTCTCTGCCGTTTTTGGCGAACGTTTGTCGACGGCTGAGGCGGTGCGCGTTCAACATGGCGACGACCTGACCTGGAACCCGGGCGTTGCGCCGGATGCGGTGGCATTCGCCGAGAGCACGGACGAAGTGCAGAAGGCGGTCTCGATCTGCGGCAAGTACCGTTTTCCGATCATTCCGTTTGGCACCGGCACATCGCTGGAAGGGCACATTTCAGCACCGCTCGGCGGTGTTTCGATCGATGTGTCGCACATGAACCGGGTGCTGGAGGTCCATCAGGAGGACCTGGACTGCCGGGTCGAGGCCGGAGTGACGCGCAAGCAGCTGAATCAGTATCTGCACGATTGCGGGCTGTTCTTTCCGATCGATCCCGGCGCCGATGCAAGCCTCGGCGGCATGGCGGCGACCCGGGCCTCGGGGACCAATGCAGTGCGCTACGGCACGATGCGGGAAAATGTCCTGAACCTGACGGCGGTGATGCCCAACGGTGAAATCATTCAAACAGCAAAGCGCGCCAAGAAGTCGTCGGCCGGATATGACCTTACCCGGCTGCTGGTCGGCTCGGAGGGCACATTGGGGGTCATCACCGAGGTCGGGTTGCGGCTGCACGGCATACCGGACTCGATCGCCGGCGGAGTGTGTCCGTTCCCGTCCGTCGATGCGGCCTGCAATGCGACAATCCTGACCATACAACTCGGTATTCCGGTCGCGCGCATCGAATTGCTCGACAGCGAGCACATCAAGGCGGTGAACACCTACTCCGGTCTTGAGCTGTCGCCGGTGCCGACGCTGTTCGTCGAATTCCACGGCACCGAGGCCGGCACTCGCGAGCAGTCGGAAATGTTCGGGGAGATCGCCGGCGAACTAGGGGGCGGGCCGTTCGACTGGGTGACCAAGACAGAGGATCGCAACCGGCTCTGGCAGGCGCGTCACGATGCCTTCTGGGCGGTGAAGACCATGGTGCCCGGCAAGCAGGCGTTTGCAACGGATGCCTGTGTGCCGATCTCGCGATTGGCCGAGTGCGTGACCGAAACACAGCGTGACGCCGCCGAACACAATCTCTATGCGCCGATACTCGGCCATGTCGGCGATGGCAATTTTCATGTGGTACTGTTCTGTGATCGCGATGACCCGGAAGATTACGCCAATGTCTGCGGCTTTTGCGACCGGCTGGCCAGTCGGGCCATCGCGATGGACGGGACCTGCACCGGCGAACACGGCGTCGGGCAGGGCAAGATGAAGTTTCTCGACGCCGAGCACGGTCCGGCACTTGAATTCATGCGGACGATCAAGCGGGCGTTTGACCCGCAGAACATCATGAACCCGGGTAAGATCGTACAGGTGTGACGGAGCAGATCGAGGGCATCGGACAGATATGAATGCGTGGAGGTCGCCACTTCTCTACATTGGCATTGCGCTGATCCTGATCGCTGCGGTTGCCGCTGCCGTGCCGCCGTTCGTCGACTGGAACAGCTACCGGGCCGACATCGAGGATTACGGCAAGCGGCTGACCGGCCGCGATGTGAAGATCGCCGGCGACGTCGGTGCTCGGCTGTTTCCGTGGCCGGCCTTGTGGCTGGACGATGTGCGGGTGGCCAACCCGGCAGGCGCGACATTTCCCGAGCTGATGCGCACCGGTCAGGTTTCGATCGGCCTGTCGCTGGCACCGCTGATATCCGGCAGGCTCGTGGTGGAGTCGATTCATATCGACGAGCCAGTGTTCGCGCTTGAGCGGCTGGCCAGCGGCAGCGGAACCTGGGCACTCGACCCGGTGATCGACGTCGGCCAAAGCATGGACGTCAGCCGGATATCGGTGGCCGGCATCAATATCAGCAATGGCACCGTCATACTGGCTGACGGGAGGCGGGGAGGTGCTGCCAATCTGAGCGATTTCGATGCGGTGTTGTCGGCACCCGGACTCGACGGCCCGTGGCGGCTTCGCGGCATGGCCTCCTATGGCGGCCAGCGCACGGCAATCGGGATCTCGACCGGCAAGTTGCGGCGCGACGGGCCGGTGCGGTTTTCGATCAACCTGCGTCCGCATGAAGGTGCCGGGCTCAGCTATCTGTTCGATGGCGTGACCGACGGTGAGTCCGGGGTGAAAGGCAAACTCAAGGTGCGGCCGGCGCGGGCGGCAGACGGCAAGGGCGATGCGGAACTCGACCTGCGCCCGCTGTCGCTGCGCGCCGATGTGGTGGCCAGTTTCGATGCACTTCAGTTGAACAAGATCGAGATCGCTCCGGATGCCGCGGCCGATGCCGGAAACCTGGTGACCGGCGCCGCACAGATCGGCCTTGGGGCGCAGATCAGCGTCGATGCTCAACTCAAGGCGGCCAAGCTCGATATTGACAGCATGATGGGCGCGCGGGCCAGGAACGCCCTGTACAGTGGTGAACTGCTGGCAATGCTTTCAGCGGCGCTGCCGCAATTGCCAGGGCAGTTCTCCTCGAATTTTTCGTTCGCCGTGACCAGCCTGGTGTTTGGCGGCGAGACTGTGGACGGGTTCGCGATTGCCGGTGAGGCGGCGCGGAACAAGTTGAAGATTTCCAGGCTTGTGGCTTCGATGCCCGGACAGACTTCGGGCACGATTTCCGGTCTGTTCGTGCCTGACGAGCAGGCGCCGCAGTTCAGTGGCCAATTGAGCATGGAGTCGGTCTCGCTGCGTGACTTTATCGTCTGGGCGCTGCCGGACCAGGCAGGCGACATCAACAAGGTATGGTCCGGGGCCCGCGGCAAGCTCGACCTCAACGGCAAGATCGATATCACTCCGCAGCGGATGCGGCTCGACGCTGAAAGGTTCGTGCTGGATGACGCGACCGGCAACGGCTCGATTACGATGACCGGCGGCGACAATCCCGGCCTGGCCATCCGGCTGGTTGCCGACAGCATCAACCTTGACCGCTACGCGCCGAACGGCCTGACGGTCGGCGCCGTCGACACCGGTGGTACAGCGGGTCTGGTGGATCTGGTGGGCGCTGCCATGTCGCGCGGCGACCTGCAGTTGACGATACAGGCCGACGATCTGGTCCTGCATGGCGTTGTCGCCAACGACATCGCCATCGACGCCGGGGCCGATGAGACCGGGGTGGAACTGCGCACGGTGGAGATTGGCGATGTCGGGGCGGCGCGGGTCGATATCGCCGGGTTGCTGAACTTTCCCGGCACCGGCGTTTCTGGTGCGCTTAAAGCCGATATCGAGGCCGCAGATGCGCGTGGTTTGCTGCGGCTTGTCGGCGCTATACCCCGCGATCCGCGGGCCGAGCCTGCCTGGGCGCGCAACCTGGGCAAGGTCGAGGTCAACCTGCAAACCCAGGCCAGCACCGACAAGGGCGTTTCGCAAGGGTCGGCCGAACTGAAGGGCACTGTCGGCCCGTCGCGGGTCGATCTGACCGGCCGTTTCACCGGCAGCCCGACCGACTGGGAAAATGGCACGCTGACGATATACGGAAAGGTTGCCGGGAACAGTGCGGCCCGTCTTGCGGCACTTGCTGATGTCGCAGTGATTGGCGCTGACCTGGAGGCCTATTCTGCTGCAATTGAGGCGCGAGGCACGCCCGGCAGGGGCATGAATACGAACGTTTCATTGGAGGCTCTGGGGACGGCCGTGCAGTTTGCGGGCCGTCTCGGCGTCGGCAAAGACAGCGGGTTTTTTGCAGATGGCAGGCTTGCAGTGCTCGCAGAACGGGCACAGAAGCTCTATACGGCCTTTGGATTGCGGCCGGTCGTGCTCAGCCCTGCAGCGCAAATTCTTTCGGCCGAGGGCGCGTTCGAGCTTAAGCACGGGCAGGCAGATTATCGCGGCGTGAACGGAACGGCTTCCGGAACTTCGTTCACTGGCGAGGCAAAGCTTA
>JAHEJE010000286.1 GCA_024639035.1 Alphaproteobacteria bacterium | reverse complement strand
TGACCAGCGGCAGCAGCGCCAGCAGCACCGCGGTCGGATAGCACCCCGGACAGGCCACCAGCCGCGCCGTGGCCAACGCCTCGCGATAATGTTCGGTCAGCCCGTACACCGCCTCGGCCTGCAGGTCGCGCGCCTGGTGCTCGCCGCCGTACCACTTGGCGTAGGTGGCGGCGTCGCGCAGCCGGAAATCGGCCGACATGTCGATGATCTTGAGATGGCCCGGCAGGGTCTTGATCACTGCCTGGCTGGTGGCGTGCGGCAAACCGCAGAACACCGCATCGACCTTCGACCAGTCGGCGTCCTCGTTCTTGATCAGATCCGGCAGTCCGTATGTGCCGAGATGCGGGAACACCGCGGCCATCGGCTTGCCGGCATGGCTGTTGGCGGTCAGGTAGACAATCTCGATTGCCGGATGGCCGAGCGCCAGGCGCACCAGATCGCTGCCGGTATAACCGGACGCGCCAATTACCGCGATCCTGATCTTGCTGTTCGCCATGTCTTGTGCCCGAGCCGTCATTGCTGTGCTGCTCGGGCCTGATTACTCCAGTTGGCGGCGAAGCGAAAGCCCCTCGGCGCCTTTCCGGCGCCCGGTTTAGCACCAAATCGTGAAAGGCTCTTGAGCAGATGCCGGTTGAAACCGTTATCCGGTTGTAATTGCGGGGCAAACTCCTCACACGAGCGTGCATCGGTTTGATTGGCTCTGGCCGCAGCACGGGCATAGAATGAACCGGCAAAGTGTGACTGCCGGTAATCGAAGGGTCTTCTCCTTCTCGTCTCCAAGCATTGCCGGCTCCTAGGGGCCCGGCGTCGTCCTCTGCCGGGTCCCGTTTTTCTCTACTGGCCGGCGGCAGGCTGGCGGGTGCGGGTGACAGTGTCGAAATAGACGGTGTGGCTGACCTCTTTGGCCTTCGCATTTCGATTCAGGTGCGAGCGGTAAACCCCGAATTTGAAATAGACTTTTTGCGCCGACATGGTCGGGCCGTCGAAGCGGGCGACCGGGCGGCCGCCGATGAAGGCACGGACGAAACCGTCGTCATTGCGCGACCAGTGCACCTGCAGTGCCACCTCGTGCCAACGCCCGGCGAATTCATCGTTGGGAATCAGCGGCAGCAATTCCACGGTGCCTTCGCCATCGTGTACATCCAGCCACAACCCGCCCTTGTGGTTCTGCAACATGATCGCCGGGCGGGCGCCCTCCTGATGGAACTGGGCAAACGCGAGCTTGGCCGGCCAGATGACGCGATGCCCGCCGGGCACGAAGATGTCGAAGCGATAGCGCCAGGTCTCGCCATGATACTGATAGCCGGCCTGCTTGAGTTCGGCGCGCTCGCGGTCGTTGGCGCAATCGTCCCAGCCGTGCTTGCCGGCACTGCAGTCGCCGGGGCGGACGTGAAACCTGATCGACGTTTCGCCGCTGCGCACCGGCAGCGGCGCATGGGCCGTGCCGACGCCATGCACCTTGGCGCCCAGCGGCAGCGAACGGGTAAACGTCCAACCGGAGATATCGTCGGGTTCGGCGGTGAATCCGCAGGCGAGCGCGGCCAGGCCTGTCAACAGGGCTATGCGCATTGCCCGGTCATGCGGCCTTGACCAGCTTCAGGCCGTTCCACAGCGCGAAGGCGGTGCCGGACAAGAGGACATCGACATAGCGCAGCCGCTGGTAACCGCCGTTCAGCGAAACCCGCGGCAGTGCGGTCAGGTGGTCCTTGTGGGCCGGAAAGAGCAAGCCCTTGCGGGTCGTCACCGCGGCCTCGAAACCGGCCTTGGCAATCAGTTCGAAATCGCGCGGTCCCGCCGAACCGGCATCGCCATAAGGGTAGGCGAACAACGTCGGACGGACGCCGATTTCCTGTTCGATGCGGTCGCGCGACTGCACCGCTTCTTCAACCACCTCTTCAGGCGGCAGCTTCGATACGGCGTAGTGGTGTACCGTGTGGGCGCCGATGGTGCACAGCGGATCGGCGGCAATCTTGCGGATCTCGTCCCAGCCCATTGCTTCGGCACGGCAAATGGAGTTCACGTCGACACCGCGTTCGGCGCAGAACCGGCGTATCCATTCTCGCTGTTCGTGTTCGGGCATGCTGCGCACCGGCCGGTACAGCGCTTCAAAGGCGGCCTGCTTTTGGGCATCGCTGCGGCATTCCATGTCCAGCCGCACCGGCGGCATGTCGATGTGCAGGCTGCAGGCGCCGGCGATCACCTCTTCCAGGCCGCGCCACCACAGTTCGCAGGCGCCATCGGTAATCGCGGGCGCGACAAAGATCGTGAACGGGCAGTCATGGCGGGCGAACACCGGCCAGGCGTGTTCAAGATTGTCGCGATAGCCGTCATCGATGGTGAAGCAGGCAAACGGCGGACCGGATACATCGCCTTCGCGGACCCGGCGCACGGCTTCGTCCAGCGAAACCAGGTCGTATCCGGCAGTCTTTGCAAACGAAATGACGCCGTCGAGGAATTCCGGCGTGACCTCCAGCCCGGCGTTTGGCGCGAAGGCCTCGCATTGACCACCGCGAGGTCGGATGTGATGCAGCATGAAAATTGCACCGACCCCGCCACACATGCCGGCGAAAGCCCTGGATGCACCGGAAAAATACAGCAAATCGAGGCTGGTGCGCAGTATCCGGGTCTTGTTCATCGGTGATTCCAGTTTTGGCACAGGTGTGCACCAAGGTAAGGGCAACGATGATCAGGCTATCATCAAATCATTTACATTCGCTTGCTAGGGTCGGTTCAAACTTCGCAAACGCCGGCGCTGCGCCGGCAACGGGTATCATGACGGCACCACAGGCTCTTACGATCGCTGTCGACGGCGACATCAACGCCCTGCGCGATGAATGGCTGGCGCTGCAGGGCCGCGGCTGGACTTGCGTCTACCAGACCTATGAGTGGTGCGCGACCTGGCAGGAAACCGTGGGCGCATCGCTCGGCGTGGAGCCGTGCATCGTCACGGGCCGCAATCCATCCGGCGCACTGGCATTCATCCTGCCGCTTGGCATCTACAACAGCATGGGCGCTCGCGTCATTCGCTGGCTGACCCATCCAACCGGCACCTACGGCATCGGGGTTTACGACCCGGCGCTGCTCGACGGTGGGCTTGCCGGGCATTGGCAGCAGATCTGCCGGGCTCTGCCGCAGGCGGATGCGATATGGCTGGACGGCATGCCGGGCACTCTGAACGGGCAGCGACACCCGCTGGCCGACCTGTTTGGCTTCGAGGATGCCAACCGGTCCTACCGGCTTGCATTGCAAGCGGACTACGAGGCCCTGTACGCGGCGTGCCGGCCGGCAAAGTCACGGGCACGGGCGCGCAAGCGCGACCAGAAACTGGCGCAAATGGGCGATCTTCAGTTTGTCCTGTGCGACGATCCGACCCGTTCAGCGCCGGTCCTCGACAGGATGTTCGACCAGCAGACGCGGCGGCTCGCCGAGGCCGGTATCCACGGTGTGTTCGACGATGCCTCGCGCCAGTTCGTGCACGCCCTGGCAGTGCTGCCGGCCGGCAAGGATGGGCCGTGGCTGCAACCCTATGAGCTGTCGCTCGACGGCCGCACCATCGCCGTCAAGCTGGGCATTGCCTACAAGGACACATACTGGGCCATGGTCTCATCGGTCGATCCCGACGGC
>JAHEJE010000285.1 GCA_024639035.1 Alphaproteobacteria bacterium | reverse complement strand
GTCTGGGACTGGTGCAGTTCGGCGACCCTCGCCGGCTCGGCGCGCTCGAACGGCAGCTCGCGGCGCTGCACGACCTGGCCGCCGGCACCGATCTGGTCGATGCGCAGGGAATGCACGCCCGGCCTGATGTTCTCCTCGCCGCGGAACACCCAGTTGCCGGCGGCATCGGCCACGGCATCGCCGACGTGGGTGTTGTCGACATAGACGCGAACCGTTTCGCCCGGGGCCGCCTTGCCGGAGAACAGGATGTCGCCGGCATCGTTGTAGTCGACCGAATTCATCGCCAGCGCTGCCGTGGGCGCGGCGGGGGCGGCTTCAGGCTGCGGCTCGGCTTCCACCGCGGCGGCGGCAGCGGGCTGGTCGTTGGCAGGGGCCTGTTCGGCCGGCTCTGGCTGGGCGCTGTCGGCGGCGGCAACCTGGGTTTCGGCCGCGGCTTGCGGTGTCTGCAGCACCTGGCTCGGCTGGGCCGGCTGCGACATGACCACCAGGGGCTGTTCTTCGTCGCTCTCGGGCACCGAGACGGCCACCATCTGCTCGGACTGGACGACCTCGCCGGCCGGGTTCTTGGCAACGATCATCAGGTTGTGATCGCCCTTGGGCAGCGGTTGCAGCGGCGTGACGACCCATTCGCCGCGGGCGTTGGCGATGGCCGTGCCGATGGTCTTGCCGTCGAGATTGAGCAGGATTTCGGCGCCCGGCTCGGCCTGTCCGGCGATGACGGCGGCACCGCCCTCCTCGACCCGCACGATGTCGAAACTCGGCGTCTTGGCCGGCGCCATTTCGGTTGCCGGTTCAGGCTGGGCCGGTTCGGCCGGCTCAGCCGGTTGTTCAGCGCTCTGGGCGGTTTCCGGCGCCGGGGTCTGCGCTGCCGGCTCGCCGGTGTCGCTGTTGGCCTGCTCGGAGGTCTGCCCGGTGGCGGCCTCGGGGGTCTCGGCGATCTGCGGTGTCGGGCGCAATCTGTCGCCGACGGCAAACAGCAGCGCGATGGTCGCCACCACCGCCGCCAGCACGAAATAGACCAGCGGTCTGCTTTCAGTCTTCATCTTTCAACCCACCCTGCGGCACTCACCGGGCGCGGGCTCGCATCGCCCCGGTGTGCCGGTGTTGCCGCATCATTTCCCTCGATCCCGGCTGCACCATAGAACGGGTCGGCTGGTGGTGCAATTCATCTGTTCGGCCCCCGGTTTGATGCTTGACGGGCGTCAATGCGCGTACGACAACGGGTGATGACACCGAATCAAAAACTCTGCGTTTACTGCGGCTCCGGGCCGGGCACCGATCCGATCTACGTCGAGGCGGCCAGGACCCTCGGCAAGAGCATCGCCGACAGCGGTCTCGGCCTGGTCTACGGCGGCGGCAGCCTCGGCCTGATGGGCGAAACCGCGCGCGCGGTGCTGGGCGCCGGCGGCCACGTCACCGGCATCATCCCGGACTTCCTGGTCAAGCGCGAGCAGATGCTGACCGACGTGCAGCAGCTCGTCGTCACCCAGGACATGCACGAGCGCAAGATGACCATGTTCGAGCAGTCGGACGGTTTCGTCGCCCTGCCCGGCGGCGTCGGCACGCTGGAGGAACTGGTCGAGGTGTCGACCTGGGCGCAGCTCGACCAGCACGACAAGCCGATCCTGCTGGCCAACATCGGCGGCTACTGGAACGGCCTGATCGAGCTGTTCCAGCACATGCGAGAGCAGCAGTTCATCCGCGCCGGACTGGATGTGCATTTCACGGTCGTCGAGCAGCCGCAGGACATCGTGCCGGCCTTCCTCAAGGCACTGAAGAGACGCAAGGACGGCAGGCCGCGCAAGTCGATCCGGGGCACGGTCTGAACCTTTCTTCCCCTCCCCTAGAAAAGGGGAGGGTTAGGGTGGGGATTGATGGCGGTGCAACACATTGGCTTCATCACGTTCTGTACCGCCATCAACCCCCATCCCGACCTTCCCCCTTTCTGGGGGAAGGAGAAATGCCCGGCCTCATCACCGCCTTGCGGCGCGACCGGTCCAGCCGCAGCGCCTCGAACGAGTAGATCGCCAATGCCGTCCAGATCAGCGCAAAGGTCGCCCAGCGGCCCCAGCCGACCGGCTCGGCGAACACGAACACGCCGGTGAGGAACAAACCCGTCGGCGCGATGTACTGCAGCAGGCCGAGCGTCGACAGGCGCAGGCGGCGGGCGGCGGCGGCGAACAGCATCAGCGGCATGGCGGTCATCGGACCGGCAAGGATCAGCAGGATCGTGTCGCGGGGGGAGGTGAGGAACTTCATTTCACCGCTGCCGGCGAGCCAGATGACGATCGCTGCGCCGATCACCGACAGCAGTACGCTTTCGACGAAAAACCCCTGCACGGGTCCGACATCCATGGTCTTGCGGATATAGCCGTAGGTGGCAAACGATCCGCCGAGCAGCAGCGACAGCCAGGGAAACACGCCGACGCTGAAGGTCATGATGGCGACGGCTACCACCGCCAGGCTGATGGCCAGGCGCTGGGCCGGGGTAAAGCGCTCGCCGAGCAGGGCATAGCCGATCACCACATTGAGCAGCGGGTTGATGTAGTACCCAAGGCTGGCCTCAAGCGTGCGGCCGACGCCCACGGCCCACACGAAAAAGCCCCAGTTGACCGCCACCAGCAGCGTCGTCAGGCACAGGGTGCGGAGCACCTTCGGGCTGCGGAAGGCGCGGCCGATGTCGGAGGTGCGGCCCATGGCAAACAGAATGGCGCCGGAAAACGGCACCGCCCAGAAGGCCCGGTGGGCGACGATCTCGAACGGCGAGATGTGCGCCAGCATCTTGAAGAACAGCGCATAAAAGCCCCACAGCGAAAATGCCGCCAGGCCGAGCAGCACGCCCTTGTGGGCATCGCTCAGAACGGCGGATGCCGGGGGATCGGTTTCAGCGGACATCGGCACAGGCTATGCCAGGCGCGTACGTCGATACCAGCACTATTCGCACCCGCATGGTGACCATGCGCCAGGCGCATGGCTTGTTTAATGGATGACGGGTGTTGCTGGACGGGAACTGCGAGGGGCGGCATGCAGATCGGTGATCATGTTGGAATGTCGTCCTACCTCCGTCGCCCACCTTTGTCATTGCCCGGCTCGACCGGGCAATCCAGTAACCATCGACAGCCGTAACGTTTCACCGGAGGCGGCAGTGGATACTGGATCACCCGATCAAGTCGGGTGATGACAGTTGAAGTGGGAAGACCTTCTCTCGGGAGCGGTCGCTCAGCCCAATGCCGCCAGCTCCGGCTCGTAGGCGAACACCGCCGGGGTGCCGCCGGTGTGCATGAAGACAAGGCCGCTGCCCGGTTTGGCGGCCCCGGCGCGGGCCAGGAAGCCGGCCATCACCTTTCCGGTGTAAACCGGGTCAAGGATCAGCGCCTCTTGGCGGGCGGCAAGGGAAATGGCTTCGCGGGTGGGATCGTTCAAGCGGCCATAGCCGGGCGCCAGCACGGCATCGGAGATGATGACATCCTCGATACCGACCGGGTTCTTGACCGCAAGCAGATCGGCGATTTCCTGGCAGCGGGAGATGATGCGCGGCGTCTGCTGGGCGGCCGGGCGGCGCACGCACACGCCGGTCACCCGGATCGGCAGTTTGAGCGCCCGGATGCCGAACAGCAGGCCGCCATGGGTGTGGCCGG
>JAHEJE010000284.1 GCA_024639035.1 Alphaproteobacteria bacterium | reverse complement strand
CCGTCGGCCAGGGTGGCGGCGATGGCGCTCTCCAGCTTGCCGGCCCAATCGGCCATGTCGAGCGAATAGCGCATGGCCATGGCAAACGAGGCGATCATGGCGATCGGGTTGGCCTTGCCCTGACCGGCGATGTCGGGGGCCGAGCCGTGCACCGGTTCGTACAGCGACTTGCGGCGCCCGGTGGTCTCGTCGGGGGCACCGAGCGAGGCCGACGGCAGCATGCCGAGCGAGCCGGTGAGCATGGCGGCGACATCGGACAGCACGTCGCCGAACAGGTTGTCGGTGACGATGACGTCGTACTGCTTGGGATTGCGCACCAGCTGCATGCCGCAGTTGTCGGCCAGGACGTGCTCGAGCTCGACGTCCGGGTAGCTTTCGGCGTGGACCTGGGTGACGACCTCGTTCCACAACACACCGGACTTCATCACGTTGCGCTTTTCCGCCGAGGCGACGCGGTTGGAGCGGGTGCGGGCCAGGTCGAAGGCGACGCGGGCAATACGGTCGATCTCGTAGGTGTCGTAGACCTGGGTGTCGACGGCGCGCTTCTGGCCGTTGCCGAGGTCGGTGATTTCCTTGGGCTCGCCGAAATAGACGCCGCCGGTCAGTTCGCGCACGATCAGCAAGTCGAGGCCCTCCACCAGCTCGCGTTTGAGCGAGGAGGACTCGGCCAGTGCCGGATAGCAGATCGCCGGGCGCAGGTTGGCGTACAGCGCCAGATCCTTGCGCAGGCGCAACAGTCCGGCCTCGGGGCGCTTGTCGTAGGGCACGGCATCCCATTTGGGGCCGCCGACGGCGCCGAAGATGACCGCATCGGCGGCAGTGGCCAATGCCATGTCGGCATCGGATATCGCTTCGCCATGGGCATCGTAGGCCGAGCCGCCGACCAGGCCGTCCTCGGTCTCGAACGATGCAACGCCGCGCTCATTGAACCAGGCAATCACCCGCTTGACCTGTGCCATCACCTCCTGGCCGATGCCGTCGCCGGGCAGCAGAAACAGTTTGTGTATCGTCATGGTGTGACCGCCTTTCAGATGAAAATACTGGGACTCCAGTTCGCCGAACGAAATGCTAAAGTCGGCAAATGCTTAGAGCGTGGATACCAGTATGACAAGAGTGTTGGCCGGGCTAATTGCGGTTGTGGTTTCGTGCAGCGGAAACGCCGCCGCGGAAGTGCCGGTGCTGGAGCTGCCGATCGATTGCGAAATCGGCAAGACCTGCTTCATCCAGCAGTATGTCGATGCCGACCCGGGCAGCGGGGCGCGCGACTACACCTGCTCAAGTCAAACCTACAACGGCCACAAGGGCACCGACTTCAGGGTGAAAACCCTTGCCGAGGTAAGGGCCGGGGTCAACGTGCTGGCAGCGGCGGACGGCGTTGTTCTGCGGACCCGCGACGGTGTTGCCGACAGGCTTGCCCGCACGCCTGAGGATCTCGCTGCCCTCGATGGCCGCGACTGCGGCAACGGCGTGATGATCGATCATGGCGATGGCTGGCAGACCCAGTACTGCCATATGAAAGAGGGTTCGCTAAGAGTGACCAAGGGCGCAACGGTGAAGACCGGCGAGGTGCTCGGCCAGGTCGGGTATTCCGGTGCCGCCGAGTTTCCGCATGTGCATCTGGGTGTCCGCAAAGACGGCAACTGGGTCGATCCGTTTCTCGGCCTTTCCGGCGATGCCGCCAACTGTGCTGCGGGTTCCGACCCGCTGTGGTCGGCGGCGGTTGCGGAGGCTCTGATCTACAAGCGCGGCCAGATTGTCGATGCGGGGTTTGCCGGTGGCGCCCTGAAGCTGAGCGACCTGGAGACCGGCGACGCCCAAAGGTTTGTGCCCGATGCCGCATCGAAGGCGCTGGTGGCCTGGGGCTGGGCGATCAATCTGGAAGAAGGCGACCGGGTGGTGGCGGTGCTCAAGGGGCCTGATGGCGAGCTGGCCCGCTCCGGCAAGGTGATGCCGTCGCGCAAGGCGCAGTATGTCGCCTTCGCGGGGAAATCGCTGAAGCAGGCGCGGTGGCCGGCCGGGCGCTATGTGGCGCTGTTCGGCGTTGCCCGCAACGGCAAGACCGTGTTGCGCGCGGGCCGTGCCTTTATGATGAAATAGATGCGGCAGAAGGACCAATGCGATGAACGATGATGTTGACGTCACGACCATCGAGGACGGTATCGTGCAATTGCGGTTGGCGCGGCCGCCGGTGAATGCGCTGACCCCGCCGTTTCTCGATGGCATCGCCGAGGTGCTGGCCGGCCTTGCCGGCGACACCGGCCCGCGGGCGGTGATCCTGACCGGTTCCGGCACGGCGCTTTCAGCCGGCATGGACCTGAAGCAAGCCGTCGGTTTCGACCGCGGCCAGCAGACGGCGATGGTCGATGCCCTCAACCGGTGTTACGCGGCGGCCTACGAATTTCCGAAACCGCTGATCGCGGCGGCCAATGGCCACGCCATTGCCGGCGGGCTGTTCTTCGTGCTGGCGGCGGATTACCGGGTGGTCAGCGCGACGGCGCTGTTCGGTCTGACCGAGGTTCGCGTCGGCATTGCCTTTCCGGTGGTCGCCAACGCCATCGCCTGCCACGAGCTTGGCGCCGGCAACGCCCGCAGGGTCATGCTGTCGGGCGCCAACGTGACCGGGACCGAGGCCCGGTCAATGGGGTTTGTCGACGAGGCGGTGGCGGCAGCCGAGGTCGGCCAACGCGGGCTGGACGCGGCCCGGCGTTATGCTGCGCTTCCGCCGCGTGCCTATGCAGCGGTCAAGGCGCAGATACGCGCGCCCGTGGTAACCGGCTACCGCGACGCCCTGGCCGAGGGTGACCCGGCCCGCGATGCCTGGTTCAGCGATGAAACGCGGAACGCGGCCGAGACCCTGCTCGCCGCCGGGCGCTAAAAATCGCTGGCGATGCCGTTCTTTTCCCAGTCGCCGAAACGGGTCGGTTCCGGGCCGTTGCGGCCATCGACCTCCTTGGCCAGTTCGACCTGGCTGGCGGCGCGGCGTCGCGCCTCGGCCTCGCGCAAGGCGCGCTCGGCGGCCGGGGGAAGCGGTTTGGGGGTGTTGTCTGCTGGCTTGCTCATGGCATCCGTTTCATATTGAACCGACAATCCTCGCACATCATATAAATAGGCAAATCTCTGGGTGAATGGCAATCGTGAAGGATAATTGCCCGTGAATATCATGCGTACAGGCATCCTGCTTGCCGGGATGACCGGGTTGTTCCTGGCCATCGGCTACCTGCTCGGCGGTGAGGCCGGCATGCTGATGGCGCTGGCGTTCGCCATCGCCACCAATGTGTTCAGCTACTGGAATTCCGACAAGATGGTGCTGCGCATGCATGGCGCAGAAGCGGTCGATGAACGGTCGCATCCGGAGTACTACCGCATGGTGGCCGATCTCGCCGAACGGGCCGACCTGCCGATGCCCAAGGTCTACATCATGCATCAGGACCAGCCCAATGCCTTTGCCACCGGCCGCAACCCGGAGAACGCCGCCGTGGCCGCCACCACCGGGCTGTTGCGGACGCTGAGCCATGAAGAGGCCGCCGGAGTGATGGCCCACGAACTGGCCCACATCAAGAACCGCGATACGTTGATCATGACGGTGACGGCGACCATTGCCGGCGCGATCTCGATGCTGGCCAACTTTGCCCTGTTCTTC
>JAHEJE010000038.1 GCA_024639035.1 Alphaproteobacteria bacterium | reverse complement strand
GGTCGATGCCTATCGCGGGGCCGGGCGCCCGGAAGCGGCCTATGTGATCGAACGGCTGGTCGATATCGCGGCGCAGGAGCTGGGGGTCGACCGGCTGGACCTGCGGCGGTGCAACTTCATCAAGACGTTCCCGCACCGGACCGCGCTCGGCATGGTGGTCGATTGCGGCGACTTCTCCGGCACTCTCGACAAGGCGCTGGCGCTGGCCGACCACAACGGCTTCGCGGCGCGCAGGGCATCATCGCAGCGGGCCGGAATGGTGCGCGGGTTCGGGGTGTCCAGCTATCTCGAAGTGACCCTGGGGATGCCCAACGACAATGCCGAGATCCGGTTCGACGACGATGGCGGGGTGACCATGATCGTCGGCAGTGCATCGACCGGTCAGGGCCACGAAACGGCATACCGGCAGATCATCTGCGACCAGCTGGGGATCGCGCCGGACAAGGTGCGGTACGTTCAGGGCGATACCGCTGCGATGGCCTCCGGCGGTGGGCACGGCGGCTCGCGATCGCTGAAGATCGTCGGCAGCGCGCTGGTCAATGCCTGTGGCGGGGTGCGCGAAAAGGGCATGGCCGCCGCGGCGCATGTCCTCAACGCCGGGCCGGAAGACATTACCTTTGAGGACGGATTGTTCTCGGTGACGGGGACCAACCGGACCATCGACATTCTGGAACTGGAGGCCGCCTTGCGCGCGGCGGAGGACCTGCCGCAGCAGGTTCCCGCGAGCCTGACGGCCAGCGGCCGTTTCGAGCGTCAGGCGTTCAGTTATCCCAACGGTGTGCATATTGCCGAGGTGGAGATCGATCCCGACACCGGGCTGGTCCGCATCGAGCGCTATAGCGTGGTCGATGATTTCGGCAATATCGTCAACCCGATGATCGCCGCCGGCCAGGTCATGGGCGGGACGGCCCAGGGCATCGGCCAGGCGATGCTGGAAAAGGCGGTCTATGACGATGACGGTCAGTTGCTGAGCGGGTCGTTGATGGATTACGCGCTGCCGCGGGCCTCCGACCTCAGCGCCATCGACGTGCAGTTCAACGAGGATGTACCGACCGCCACCAATCCGCTGGGCGTGAAGGGGGCCGGCGAGGCCGGGGCGACAGGTGCGCCGCCGGCCGTCGTCAACGCGGTGATGGATGGGCTGAAACAATACGGCGTCAGGCACATCGACATGCCCCTGACGCCGCTCAAGGTGTGGCAGGCGATACAGCGATCGGGCTGATCAGTTGCTGGCCATGTGGCGATGGACGTGGCGCACGTACTTGCGGGTGACGGCGAACTTCTTCCATTTCCACATGTTGCCGGGCCCGGCGTTGTAGCAGCCGATGGTGGCGGCGACATTGCCCTTGGCCTTGCCGCGGCACCAGTTGAGATAGGCCATGCCGATGCGCAGGTTGGTGCTGGGATTGGACAGCGAGCCGCCGCGCACACCGGTCAGCGAGCGGACCATGCGGGCGGTCGCCGGCTTGATCTGCATCAGGCCGATCTCGCCGTGGCGGCCGCGGGCGTTGGGGCGGTAGCCGCTCTCCATGGTGATGACCGCGTCGACCATGGCGATCGGCAGGCCGCTGGGCTTGAGTTGCCGGGCCATGGCCAGGTACTTGCCGCGGCGGGCCGACCTCTTGCCGGTGCTTTTCGCGGTGCCGGAGGCCCGGGTGCGGCGGGCCTTCCCGGCTTTTGCGGTGCGGGCCGCGGGCTTGGCGCCGGCTGGCGTCGAGAATGCTTCTGTGCCCGACTTCGCGGTATCGGCGATGGCGGGGATCGTAGCGATCGACAGGCCGACGCAAAGAGACAAAGCAACTGCTGTTGCCTTCATAATTCACTCCTGATGTCATTGAAAACGCACGCCTTTTGCGCGCCGTAGGTGGCGAAATCGTGTCAAATGAATGGAATATTCAAGGTGTTTTGTGCGATGCAACATGAGGCGCGCGGCCATTGCCCGCGTTAAGCATGAATCGATCCGAAGATCGCCGGGTGTGGGCAGAGCCACTATTGTCCGGTGGCGTCAGCGCTGTTCAAAGCATCAAACAGGTTCGTGCCATGGGGTTTGTCGTTCTCGAGAGCGGCCAGAGTCACACTATAGAGTGCCGGACAGGTGCCCAGCATGATGTGGCGTGCCGTCTGGGCGGCGGCTGCGTGCCGTATCTGACCCTGGATCTGGAACCGTCGCAGAGCATTCTGTGCGACTTCGACGATGCTCGGATGGTCGGCAGCGAGATCTCTATTCGACCGTGGCCAAGCCTGTCGAAAAGCACCCGACTGATGGTCAACAGCGCGTCCGCGGGAACTGCCCGGGCGGTGTTGTCGAAAGGCCGCAACGGGGCCATCGGTGCCTTCGATCTGGCCAGTGCCGGGCGGCGCATGGTGTGCCGCGCCAGCAGCTTTCTGGCGGCAGGACCAGGGGTGATGGCCAACAGCTACACCCGGCACAAGACCCATGCCTACGGGGTGCTGGAGTTTCTGGTGATGGACGGCTCGGGGTGGATATTCCTGCAATCGGAAGGCGAGATACTGCACCGGCACCTGCTGTCCGGCGAAACCGCGGACGTCAACGCCGCAGCCATCGCGGCGATGTCGGCGACGGTCGACCTGGCGGCCTATCCGAGCCAGGGCCGGCGCCAGGCCGACCGCGAGGTCGATGGCCGCATGGCGCGACTGACCGGCCCGGGAAACGTCTGGCTGCAGAGCTGCATCACGCCTGGCGACCGCACGGAGCGGCGCACGGCAAAACAGCAGACGCCGCAACTGGCGCTGATCAGCTAGGGCCAGGACCCCAGGTCATCGCCTTCGGCCCGTTTTTCGTTTGCCTCTGCCTCAATACGGCTTCATGCTAGCGGCACTCGATGCCGGCCAACCCACTGAAGGGCAAGCAATGGCTGCCAAGACTTCGAAAACGGTTCTGATCACCGGGGCCGCCCGGCGCATCGGGCGCAGCCTGGCGCTCGATCTGGCCCGGGCCGGCTGGGCGGTGGCGATCCATTTCAACCGGTCGCAGGCCGAGGCCAGCGAACTGGCCAGCGAGATCGCCGCCAGGGGCGGGCGGGCGATGACGGTGCGCGGCGACCTCAGCCAGCACGGCACCCAGGAGGAAATCATCGCGCAAGCGAGCGCCGGGCTCGGCGGGCTCGATTGCCTGATCAACAACGCCTCGGTGTTCGAGCGCGACGAGGTCGGCCGGATCACCCAGGACAGCTGGGCGAAACACCTCGATACCAACCTGCGGGCGCCGGTGTTTCTGTCGCAGGCGTTTGCAGCGCAGTTCAACAGCGATGAGCCGGGCAACATCATCAATGTCATCGATCAGCGGGTGTGGAAGCTCAACCCGCGGTTCTTTTCCTACACGGCATCGAAGGCGGCGCTGTGGACGGTGACGCGAACGCTGGCCCAGGCGCTGGCGCCGCGCATTCGGGTCAACGCGATCGGACCGGGACCGGCGCTGCCCAACGTGCGCATGGACGAGGACGATTTCGTGCGCCAGAAGCAGGCGACGCTGCTGCGCCGCGGCACCAGCCCGCAGGAAATCTGCGATGCGGCCCGCTTCATCCTGTCGGCGCCGGCGATGACCGGTCAGATGATCGTGCTCGACGGCGGTCAGCATCTGGTCTGGCAAACGCCGGATATCGTCGATGTCAACGAATGACCGGTGCTGAGGTGAAAGGACGGCGATGAACGACAACCCCAGGCAGCCGCGCGGCATCGCCGATGCGCAAAAGAGCTTCCGTCATGTGTTCGTGCGCGATCTCGAGATCAGGGCAATGCTCGGCATTCATGACCACGAGAAGATCGAGGCCCAGCGCGTCATCATCAACATCGACCTGCGGGTCAAAGAGCGCGGTGAACCGCTCGAGGACGATATCTCCAACGTGGTGAGCTATGAACGGGTTGTCGATCAGGTCAAGGAGATCGTCGCATCGGGCCATGTGCATCTGGTCGAGACGCTGGCGGAGATGATCGCCGCCCGGTGCCTGGAAAACAACTGGGTGATCGGCGTGCGGGTGCGGGTCGAGAAACCGGACATCATCGCTGAGGCGCGTAGCGTCGGCGTAGAGATCGAACGGCTGCGTTAGGGCGTTTATTGGAATTCGGCTCCGGCCCGCTCCCCCGCCCAACCGCCCATAGGGTCGCCTCGCATCGGGCGGTTGGGCGGGGCAGCGGGCCGGAGCCGATTAGAAGGCAAACCGCCGTAATGCTCTGGAAGGTGCCGGGATAACGCTCTATCTTTGCGCCATGAGCGAACAGGTCATGGATCACGGCGACGATGGCGCGGCCGATGCCGAGGGCGCGGTGCGCGGGCCCGAGGTGATCCGGCGCTTTGCGCGCACCCTGCCGGGCAAGCCGGGCGTCTACCGGATGATCGACGGTGAGGGCGATGTGCTCTATGTCGGCAAGGCGCGCAACCTGAAGAACCGGGTGCAGAGCTATACCCGGTTCGGCGGCCACACCAACCGCATCGCGGCGATGATCGCCAACACGGCGAGCATGGAATTCGTGACCACGGCGACCGAGGCCGAGGCGCTGCTGCTGGAAGCCAACCTGATCAAGAAGCTCAAGCCGCGCTACAATGTGATCCTGCGCGACGACAAGTCGTTTCCCTATATCCTGATCGCCGGCGATCATCAGGCGGCCCAAATCACCAAGCATCGCGGGGCGCACCGGCGCAAGGGCAGCTATTTCGGACCGTTCGCCTCGGCGGGCGCGGTCAACCGGACGATCAATGCGCTGCAGAAGGCGTTTCTGCTGCGCTCGTGTTCGGACAGCGTCTACGAGAACCGCAGCCGGCCCTGCCTGCTGTTCCAGATCAAGCGCTGTGCGGCGCCCTGCACCGGCGAGATTTCCCTGGACGACTACGATGCACTCGTCACCCAGGCCAAGACGTTCCTGTCCGGCAAGAGCTCGACGGTCAAGGGCGACCTGGCGCAGCAAATGGAGGCGGCGGCCGATCATCTCGACTTCGAACAGGCGGCGCGCTATCGCGACCGCATTGCAGCACTGAGCCATGTGACCTCGCAGCAGGGCATCAATCCGCAGCATGTGAAAGAGGCCGACGTCTTCGGGCAGGTGGTCGAGGGCGGACAAAGCTGCATTCAGGTATTCTTCTTCCGGGCCGGACAGAACTGGGGCAACCGGGCCTACTTTCCGCGCATCGACAAGAGCCATGCGCCGGCCGAGATCATGTCGTCGTTCATTACCCAGTTCTATGACGACCGGCCGCTGCCGCGGTCGATCCTGCTGGGCGAGGATATCGAGGAGCGCGGGCTGATCGCCGAGGCGCTGTCGGCGCGGGCCGGGCGCCGGGTTGAGGTGCTGTATCCGCGGCGGGGCGAAAAGAAGAGCCTTGTCGAGCACGCCGCGACCAACGCCCGCGAGGCGCTCGGCCGGCGGCTGGCCGATACCCGTTCGCAATCCCGGCTGCTGGAGGGCGTGGCCCGGGTGTTCGATCTGGACAGAGCGCCGCGGCGCATCGAGATTTACGACAATTCGCATATCCAGGGCAGTCATGCGGTGGGCGCGATGGTGGTCGCCGGCCAGGAGGGTCTGATCAAGGGGCAGTACCGCAAGTTCAACATCAAGGCGCCTGAGACCGCGGCGGGCGACGATTTCGCGATGATGGGCGAAGTGATGAAGCGGCGGTTCTCGCGGCTGATCGCCGAGCATGGTCCGTATCAGCCCGATACCGAACCTGACGGCGATGAGCTGCCGGCCTGGCCGGAGCTGCTGCTGATCGACGGCGGCCGCGGGCAGCTCAATACGGTGCGGGCAGCGCTTGACGAGCTTGGTGTCGCGGAGCTGCCGGTCGTCGGCGTCGCCAAGGGGCCGGATCGCGATGCGGGCCGGGAACATTTCCATGTGCCGGACAAGGCGCCGTTCATGCTCGAAGCCCGCGATCCGGTGCTGTATTACATCCAGCGGCTGCGCGACGAGGCGCACCGGTTCGCCATCGGCAGTCATCGGGCGCGGCGCAAGAAGGCGATCGGCGCCAACCCGCTGGACGAGATTTCCGGCATCGGGCCGGGACGCAAGAAAGCGTTGCTGCAGGCCTTCGGTTCGGCCCGGGCGGTGGCCCGCGCCAACCTGTCCGACCTTGAAGCCGTTGACGGCATCTCCCGTTCACTGGCACAAACGATCTATGGCCATTTCAACGAGGGCGCACGATGAGTGATGTAACGGGAAAGGCACCGCACGGCGGCGGCACCCGTTCGCCGGTGCTGACCCGGTTGCCGAACATCCTGACCTACGGGCGCATCGTGGCGGTGCCGGTGGTGGTCGGGTGTCTGCTCTATGGCGGGCATTCGGCGCGCTGGGTGGCGCTGGCGATCTTCATCATCGCAGCGATCACCGACTTTTTCGATGGATACCTGGCGCGGCTGTGGTCGCAGCAGTCGTCGCTCGGGCGGATGCTCGACCCGATTGCCGACAAGCTGATCGTCGCCGCGGTGATCCTGGTGCTGGCCGCCGACGGCACCATCTACGGGCTGCACATCTGGGCGGCGCTGATTATCCTGAGCCGGGAAATCCTGGTGTCGGGCCTCAGGGAATTCCTGGCCGAGCTGCAGGTGTCGGTGCCGGTGACCCAGCTGGCGAAATACAAGACGGCGATCCAACTGATCGCCATCGGGTTCATGATTGCCGGACCGGCTGGCGATCAGGTGCTGCCGTATAACAGCGAAATCGGCCTGGCGGGCCTGTGGATCGCCGCAACCCTGACCCTCTACACCGGGTATGACTATTTCCGCGCCGGGCTCAAGTATCTGACGGATGAAACGCCATGAAGCTGCTGTACTTTGCCTGGGTGCGGCAACGTACCGGGGTTGGTGAAGAAGATGTCGACCTGCCGGAGGAGGTCGGTACGGTCAGCGAGCTGATCGACTGGCTGCGCGGCCGCGATGAAGGATACCAGGCAGCGTTTGCCAACCTTGAGGTAATCCGGGCGGCGGTCGACCAGGAGCACGTGGCGCTCGATGCACCGATTGGGCAGGCCCGCGAGGTGGCGTTCTTTCCGCCGGTGACGGGTGGGTAGGGTATTTTGGTTTTCCGAGTTTGATTTTTCGCCGGATTTGTTTGTCTTTCCGCCCGCGCGCCTGGTTTTGTTTTTCGATTGGGCCTCCGCCCAATCGACCGTTCGCGGGCTGGCGCAAAGCTAGTCGCTTTGCTTGCCCTGGCTGGTTTGTCTGACTTCCGCCCCGGCGTCCGCCGGGCCGTCCGCTCACGTCGCTTGCGCTCCTGCCGCGGAGGGAGGGAGTGATGCGGTGAACTCGGGGTGTTTGGTCAACTCTGCTTCCGAAGCCCGCCAGGGCTGAGGCAAGGGCGACGGCCCGCCGGTCGGTCAGGCCGCGCCCGCGCAGGCCAGTCGCGTTAGCGACGGTGCGGCCGTGAGCGAAATGAGACACTCGGCGACAGGCGGCGCGGTAGAAATTGTCAGCAGGCCCTAGCTGTCGAGGAAGCTTCTGAGCTTGCGGCTGCGGCTGGGGTGTTTGAGTTTGCGCAGGGCCTTGGCCTCGATCTGGCGGATGCGTTCGCGGGTGACCGAGAACTGCTGGCCGACCTCTTCAAGGGTGTGGTCGGTGTTCATGCCGATGCCGAAGCGCATGCGCAGGACGCGCTCCTCGCGCGGGGTCAGGCTGGCGAGCACGCGGGTGGTGGTCTCGCGCAGGTTGGCCTGAATGGCGGCATCGATCGGCAGGATGGCGTTCTTGTCCTCGATGAAGTCGCCGAGGTGCGAGTCCTCCTCATCGCCGACCGGCGTCTCGAGGCTGATCGGCTCCTTGGCGATCTTCATCACCTTGCGGACCTTTTCCAGCGGCATCGAGAGCTTTTCGGAAATCTCCTCCGGGGTCGGCTCGCGGCCGATCTCGTGCATCATCTGGCGGCTGGTGCGGACGATCTTGTTGATGGTCTCGATCATGTGCACGGGAATGCGGATGGTGCGGGCCTGATCGGCGATCGAGCGGGTGATCGCCTGACGGATCCACCAGGTGGCGTAGGTCGAGAACTTGTAGCCGCGGCGGTACTCGAACTTGTCGACCGCCTTCATCAGGCCGATGTTGCCTTCCTGGATCAAATCGAGGAACTGCAGGCCGCGGTTGGTGTATTTCTTGGCGATCGAAATCACCAGGCGCAGGTTGGCCTCGACCATCTCCTTCTTGGCCTGGCGGGCCTCGCGCTCGCCCTTCTGCACCATGTGGACGATGCGGCGGAACTCGGGGATCTGCAGGCCGGTGTCGGAGGCCAGAGAATGGATGTCGTTGCGGATCTGCTTGATGACCGGGCGTTCCTTGGAGACGAACTCCTTCCAGCCGTACTTCGACAGGCGGCCGACACGGCGCAGCCAGTCCGGGTCGAGCTCCTGGCCCTGATACTCGCCGAGGAATACCATGCGCGGCACCTTGTAGGTCTCGGCCAGGCGCATCAGGCGGCCTTCGAGTGAAATCAGCCGGCGGTTGATGTCATAGAGCTGCTCGACCAGCGCCTCGATACGCGCGGCGTTGAGCGACAGGCTCTTGACGTTCTCGATGATGTCCTCGCGCAGCTTCTTGTAACGCCGGGTCTGGGACGGCGACAGCTTGGTCTTCTCGGTGACCTCCTGGTCCTGCAGCTTGCGCAGCGACTTGTAGGTCTTGGCGATCTTGTCGAAGGTTTCCAGAACCTGCGGCTTCAACTCGGCTTCCATCGCGGCGAGCGAGATGTTTGCCTCCTCGTCGTCGTCATCGTCGTCGTCTTCTTCTTCGCCGGTTTGGTCTTCGCCTTTATCGCCGGCAGGGGCATCGTCTGAGGCCGCCTTGGGTTTTTCGTCGTTGGACTTTTCGGTCGTTTCCGCCGGAGCCGCCCCGTTGGCGCCTTCAGCGTTGGCCGCCTGCGGCGCCTTGGCATCGGGGCCGGCGTAGGTGGCATCGAGATCGATGATGTCGCGCAGAAGGATGCGGCCCTCGTTCAACTCGTCGCGCCAGATGATGATGGCCTGGAAGGTCAGCGGGCTTTCGCACAGGCCGTGGATCATCGCCTCGCGGCCGGCCTCGATACGCTTGGCAATGGCAATTTCGCCCTCGCGCGACAGCAGTTCGACGGTGCCCATTTCGCGCAGATACATGCGGACCGGATCGTCGGTGCGGTCGACCGGTTCAGTTGCACGCTCGACCTTCATCGGCAGGCCGCTTTGAACCCGTTCGGCGTTTTCCGTCGTGTCGTCGGTCTCTTCTTCGCTTTCCACGACGTTGATGCCCATATCGGCGAGCATCGCCCAGGTGTCCTCGATCTGTTCGGACGAGACCTCTTCGGAGGGCAAGACTTCGTTGAGCTCGTCGTAGGTGACGAAGCCGCGCTTCTTGGCGCGCTTGATCATCTTCTTGACGGCGGCGTCGGACATGTCGAGGAGCGGTCGGTCGCTGGCCTCGCTCGGGGTCTCGCCGGCGGCTGTTGCTGCGGCAGCCTTCTTGGCCTTGGAGGCGAGGAAGGCCTTCTTGGTCTTGCTGGTGTCCTGATGTGCCTGCGCTTTAGCCATAAGACTTGAATTCCCTATTTCTACGGAGCCCGCCGGGGCAAGTGCCTGGAACAAGCCACGCTGATTCGCGGCGCCGGTCACCTGACAGTTTTATGACGTGGCCGTTAACCGCTCCTTAAACACAAAGTGCGCGCCGGCGGATCGCGTTCCGCCCACGCTTGGGATACATCTACGAAACCGATCCGGCGGGCCTGCCAGAGGCTTCGCCAAATCCGTCAATCATGGCCTCTTCGCTGGCATTCGACAGCAGTTCTTCGCGAATCTCCTTCAAGTGCAGCAAATTCGCTTCATTCGGTGCTTGCGCCAATGCGTTTTCGGCCGCTTTCAATTCCCGCTCCAGCGTAACGGTCTTGCGATGCAGCGCGATCATCTGACGCAAACAGGTGCGGACATCCTGTGGTGCCGCATCCGGCTGCACGAACCAGCACTTCAACCGTTCGGCCTGCTGTTCCAGTCTCGCCAGCTGGGCTTGGTGTCCTTTGAGGATCAAATGGTCACGCAACCGGCCAGTTTCAAGCCCTCCGCCAAGGGCCGCGACATCTATGATTTCCCGGCGCAAACTGTCAAGGCCGGGGGCTGAAAACTCCAGTGTGGCAAATTGCTCGACTTCGTCCTCCAAAATGGCCGGGTGATTGATGACGGCCTGTACGATCAGGCATTCGCGGCGCTCGGGCGAGCGGCGCGAGGGAGCGGTGCCGGCAAGCGCGCGCAATTCGGCCGAGGCCGGCAGGGTCTGCTCCCAGGGCCTGAACGGCTGGTAGCCGCGCCCGCGGCGGGCCGGGGCGCCGGGCAGTGGGCGAAAGCCGGCGGCCGCCTTCGGCGACTTGCGGGCAAAACCCCGCTGCGGCTGCCACAGCGACCGGAAGCGCTCGCGCATGTCGGAGTGATAGTGGGTGCGCACCCGGGCATCGCCGATGCGGGTCACCGCGGCGTCCAGCTCCTGTTCGAGCTGGGCGCGTTTTTCCGGCGTCGAGCGGTCGTTGCCGTCCAGGGCGCGGCGCCACAGGATGTCGACCAGCGGTGCGGCGTCATCGATGACGGCCTTGAGGGCGCCGGCGCCCTCGCTGGTGAGCATGTCGTCGGGATCGGTGTCCTCGGGCAGCAGCGCAAAGCGCAGGGAATGGCCGGGCCGCAACATCGGCAGAGCCAGATCGAGGCAGCGGTAGGCAGCCTTCAGACCGGCGGCGTCGCCGTCAAAGCACAGGACCGGTTCAGGGGCGATGCGCCACATGAGGTGGAGCTGTTCCTCGGTCAGCGCGGTGCCGAGCGGGGCGACGGCATGGGGCAGGCCGGCGCGGGCCATGGCGATCACGTCCATGTAGCCTTCCACGGCAATGATCGCCGAGGCGCGGTGGGCCGGTTCGCGAGCCTGGTCGAGGTTGTAGAGAACGGCGCTCTTGTGGAACAGCGGGGTTTCCGGCGAGTTGAGGTACTTGGCCGGCACATCGGCGGACATGGCGCGGCCGCCGAAGGCGATCACCCGGCCGCGAACGTCGCGAATGGGGAATATGATGCGGTCGCGAAAGCGGTCGTAGGGCACGGCGATGTCTTCGCCGGAGACGACCAGGCCGGCTTCGATCATCTGTTCGGTGGTGATGTCGCTGGCGGCAAGATGGGTCTTCAGGGCGCGGCGGTCGGCCGGGGCGTAGCCGATGGCGAACGACTTTATGGTTTCCCCGACGAGACCGCGGTCGGCCAGGTAGCCGCGGGCGGCAGCGCCGTCGCCTGACTGCAGGCGGTCTTGAAAGAACTGTGCCGCCAGGGCCATGACGTCGTAGAGGCTGGCGCGGCGTTCCTGGCGTTCGATGTCCTGCGGCGTCATCTTCGGCAATTCGAGACCGGCCTCGGCGGCAAGCTGCTCGACGGCCTCAGGGAACGCCATGCCTTGTTTTTCGGTCAGGAAGCGGAAGATATCGCCGGAGGCCTTGCAGCCGAAGCAATGATAGCGGCCGCGGCGGTCGTCAGCGTGGAACGACGGGGTCTTTTCATGGTGGAACGGGCAGCAGGCCCAATAATCGCCCTTGCCGGCGTTGGTCTTCCTGCGGTCCCACTGGACAGCGCGGCCGACCACCGAGGAGACCGAGATCCGGGCCCGTATTTCGTCGAGGAATGAGTCGGAAAAGCGCATCGTGCAGGTATCAATCTACAGTGGGTTGTCCATGACCGGCCTGTGGCTCAAACATCTGCCCCATCGTCGTTTCCTCCAACCTGCCGCCCCCGGGCTCGACCCGAGGGACCAAAACGGCGACCTGAGCAACCTCGCGACCTTGGGTCCTCGGGTCAAGCCCGAGGAAAGCAAACACGACGGTACCTTCATGGATCACTTGTGAACGGCACTCTACAGCCTTTTGCCTGCCTTGTGGAAGGCTTGCCGCAGCGCCGCGATGATGGTTTATAGGGCGGCGGAATTTCAGAGGGCAAGGGTGTGATGGATCTACGCAACGGGTTCGATCTCAGACGTTACATTCGCGAGGTGCCGGATTATCCCAAGCCGGGCGTCCGGTTTTACGACATCACCACGCTGCTGGCCAACAGGCACGGCTTGCGGGCCAGTATCGACGAGCTGATCTGGCCGTTCCTGGGCGGCGATATCGACTATGTGATCGGCATCGAGGCGCGCGGCTTCATTCTCGGCGGCGCGGTGGCGCATGAACTGGGCAAGGGGTTCGTGCCGATCCGCAAGAAGGGCAAACTGCCCTCCAAGGTGATCGATCAGGACTACGATCTGGAGTACGGCGTCGATACGATCGAAATCCATGCCGATGCGATATCGCCCGGCGACAGGGTGCTGCTGATCGACGATCTGATTGCCACCGGCGGCACGGCGGATGCGGCCATCGATCTGATCAGGCAGTCGGGCGGCGAAGTTGTCGCGGCAGCTTTCGTGATCGACCTGCCGTTCCTCGGGGGATTGGACAAACTGAAGGCCAAAGGCGTCAAAGTTCACACGCTGATCGCATTCGACAGCGAGTGACCCGTCTCAACGGGCTGACATAAACGGCGGCAAACCGTGGCGAAAAGCTATTCGGTGCTGCTCGGCGCCGTTTCGGCCGCGGCGGTCTGGGTTGGCTCTTCCAGGGTCGGCAGCGGGAACGGGACCGACGTTGCTGTTTCGGCTTCCGGCGGCGTCGATTGGTTGGTGTCGGCCACCACCTCGGGCACACCGGCATGGGAGCCATATCCGCAGTCGCCGCCGGCAAGGGCGGGTGAGGCGCTGAGTGCTATGGTGGCCAGGGCGGCAACCCAAAGAGATTTTGCTGTCATGACAGTCTCGCTTTCTCGCGCTATGGATGCATGGCAAGTATTGCAGAAGCGGCGGGCAGCGGCAACCGCCGGGCATTCACGTTTACGACAGGACCGGAAATGGCATGAAAGTCGACGGCAGGCAGTACCGGTCCATCTGGCTGGCGCAAGACGGTCGGGCGGTGGAGATCATCGACCAGACCAGATTGCCGCATGAATTCGTCATCACGCGGCTCGAAACGCTGGAGGATGCGGCGCGGGCGATCGAGATCATGCAGGTGCGCGGGGCGCCGCTGATCGGGGCCACGGCGGCCTACGGCATGTGCCTGGCGCTGCGACAGGACGCCTCGGACGAGGCGCTGGAGCGGGCCGATGCGCGGCTGCGCGGCACCCGGCCGACGGCGGTGAACCTGATGTGGGCGCTCGATGAGATGCTGGCGGCGGTGCGCAATCAGCCGCGCGGCGAACGGCTCGCAGCAGGATATCGGCGGGCGGCGGAGATCTGCGATGCGGATGTCGAGACCAACCGGATGATCGGGGTGCACGGGCTCAAGCTGATCGAAGCGGCGGCGGCGGCAAGACCGGGCGAGACGGTCAATATCCTGACCCATTGCAATGCCGGGTGGATCGCCACCGTCGACTGGGGCACGGCGCTGGCACCGATCTACATGGCGCATGACAAGGGCATCGATGTGCATGTGTGGGCCGATGAGACCCGGCCGCGCAACCAGGGCGCGGCGCTGACGGCGTGGGAACTGGCCAGCCACGGCGTTGCCCATTCGATCGTGACCGACAACGCCGGCGGCCACCTGATGCAGCACGGCAAGGTCGATCTGGTGATCACCGGGACCGACCGCACGGCGCGCAACGGCGATGTGTGCAACAAGATCGGCACCTATCTGAAGG
>JAHEJE010000283.1 GCA_024639035.1 Alphaproteobacteria bacterium | reverse complement strand
AGCACGATGTCAAAGCGGTAGGCCAGGCTGTCGAAATCGGTCATTGCAGGCATGTCGAGTTTCGCCACCAGGCGGTCGATGGCGGCTGGGTCGGGAATGGTGTTGACGATCGGGCACAGGGGGATCAGTGGATCGCCCTCGAAGTACAATTGAGTCACCAGCCGCTGGGCAAAGGCGGGCCCGAATATCGACAGGTGAATGTGGGCCGGACGCCATTCGCAACCGCGGTTGGGAAACGGATAGGGACCGGGTCGGATCGTGTTGAAGGCATATGTGCCGTCCGTGTCGGACACACACCGACCATAGCCGCCGAAGTTTGCATCTGACGTGCCAATGTAGCTGTCGTTTACGTGCCGGTACTTGCCGCTGGCATTGGCCTGCCATATCTCGATCAGGGCGCCCGGAATGCGCCGCCGATCTTCATCGTACACGCAACCATGCACCAGGATGCGCTCGCCAACCGCTTCGCCGGTGGTGGCATAATTGTGGATCAGATCATTGTCCAGGTCGCCAGCGGGATCATGGCCGAATACCGGGCCACTCAGTTCACCGGTGCCGGGGCAACCGGGCACCAGCCTGCGCCTCGGCGACCGCAGGACCGTTGATTTGTAGTCGGGTGTATAAGCCGGTGGGTGCCAGTTGCGGTCGCGCGGGTTCATCATTGCCGTGTTGTTGTGGTGGTGGTTCGTTCGGGCAGTCTACAGCTCACCACGACCAGACACAAAGACCACCTGGGGGTTCCTCGGAGGCTTAAGTTTGTTCGCCCTTCAGCCGGACCAGTTCGGCTTCCAGTTCGGCGATGCGGGCGGTGAGCTTTTGCGTGGCCCGCTCGACATCGGCATAGTCGTATTTTTGCGGAATGTGCTGCGGACAGTTGACATCCCAGGCCGCGACCTCGAACAGGATCGCCCGCTCGGGCCGTGCCCGGTAATCCGGGTCGGCGAGCTTTGCCATCAGCTCCGGATCGTCTTCGACAAATCGCGCCGCGCCCCACATCTTGATGCGTTGGCGGTTGGCATAGTCCATCAAGAAGACATAAGCCTTGTCGTTTTCTGCCAGGTTGCCCAGAGTGATGTACTGCTTGTTGCCGGAGTAGTCGGCGAAGCCGAGCGTCCTGTCGTCGATCACTCTGACAAACCCCTTTGGTCCGCCGCGATGCTGAATGTATGGCTGACCATCGGCTGTGGCGGTGGCCAGGTAGATGCTGTCGCGCTGGGCCAGAAATGCCCTAAGCTCATCGGTTATTGCAGTGTGCCAATCGCGCTTTTCGATGCGCGACTGATACGCCTCACGCGAACCGCGCTTATTCTGCTGGGCTTTCACACTTCCGGTAAATGCAATGTCGGAAACATAGTTAGGCATGGCCAGGTATCCTCATCGTTCCGCGGCCGCCCCTGCGCGAGTAGCAATGTCAGGAGCCCGGCAAGCAGGTGCCGGGCTCCTTTCAGGTCGTGCCTGAGGGCAATTACGAGTAGCGGTACGGCCGGCCGGCCTTGGCCATGTCGGCGTTGTACTTGCGGAAGACTTCGACGATCTTGGCCTTGGTCTCCGACTCTGCGGCGATCTCGTCCCAGAACTTGATTGCGGCTTCCTCGACCTGGGCCCATTCGCTGTCGGGGATCGAAGTCAGCTTCATCTTGGTGCCGTTGACACGCAGGTTGGCCTCACCGCCCCAGTACCACCATTGGCGGTAGTAGTGACTCTGCTCGAGGCAGACCTGCAGCAGCTCCTTGAGGTTGTCCGGCAATTCGTTCCAGCGCTCCATGTTGGCGAAGAAGTGGCCGATCCAGGCACCGGAAATGTTGTTGGTGAGGAAGTAGTCGGTGACGTCGGCCCAGCCGACCGTGTAGTCCTCGGTGATGCCCGACCAGGCGATGCCGTCAAGCTCGCCGGTCTGGACGGCAACCTCGATGTCTTCCCACGGCAGGGTGACCGGCACGACACCGAACTGAGCCAGGAAGCGGCCGGCGGTGGGGAAGGTGAAGACCTTCTTGCCTTTCAGGTCGGCGAGTGAGTTGATCGGCTCCTTGGTGGCGAAGTGGCAGGGATCCCAGGCGCCGGCGGAGATGTGCTTGACGCCGACCTTGGAATACTCGGCGTCCCAGATCTCCTTCAGGCCGTACTGGTTGAACAGCACCGGAACGTCGAGCGAATAGCGACTGCCGAACGGGAAATAGCCGCCGAACACGGTCACTTCGGTGGGAGATGCCATGGAGTCGTCATCCGACTGGACGGCATCGATGGTGCCGCGCTGCATGGCCTGGAACAGTTCGCCGGTCGGGACCAACTGGTCAGCAAAGAACAGTTCGATCTCCATCTGGTCGCCGGCGATCTTGTTGAACGAGTCGATGGCCGGCTTGACGACATGTTCTGCCAACGCAGCACCGGCATATGTTTGCAGGCGCCACTTGATCTTGGACTGGGCGATGGCCGGGGTGGCCAGAGCCGCTGTACCGACGGCAGCCGAAGCTGCGCCGGCGGTCTTTAGAAAATCACGTCTGTTGGTCATTGGTCTTTCCTCCTTTTCAAGCAATAACAATCTAATACACAAACAGTGCCGGTTGACCCGGCTTTATTTCCCGTACACGTACTGCGGCAGCCACAGGGCGATCTGCGGGAAAACCATCACCAACGTCAGGGCCAGCACCATTACGGCCACGAAGGGAACAATGGAACGGTAGATGTCGCCAAGGCCGATTTCCGGCGGCGACATGGCGCGCATAAGGAACAGGTTGTAACCAAACGGCGGCGTCATGTAGGCGATCTGCGTGGTGATGGTGTAGAGCACACCATACCAGATGAGATCAAAACCGAGCACACCGACCAGCGGTACATAGAGCGGCGCGACGATGACCAGCATTGCCGTGTCGTCGAGGAACGTGCCCATCAGGATGAAACTCAGCTGCATCAAGATGAGGATCATCCACGGTGACAGGCCAAGCTTTTCGGTGAACAGGCTTTCGATGGCCTTAACCGCGCCGAGGCCGTCGAACACCGCCCCGAAGGCGAGCGCGGCGAGGATGATCCACATGAACATGCAGGTGATGCCGAGGGTGTTTCGGACCGAGACCTCGAACACCTGCCAGGTCATGCGGCGCTTCAGAACGGCGGCAAGGAAAGCCGCGATCGCGCCGATGGCTGAGCTTTCGACCAACGATGTCCAGCCTTTGACAAACGGAAACATCATGGCCAGAAAAATACCAAGCGGCAGCAGGCCGGCGAGCAACAACCGGTATTTCTCCGCCTTCGGGATGTCGCGATCCTCCCTGGACAGGACCGGGCCGAGCTTGGGGTTCAGGCCGCAGCGGATAGCGATGTAGATGACGAACAGCCCTGCCATCATCAACCCCGGCACTATGCCGGCGAGCCAAAGCTGGCCGACCGGCTGGCGGGCAATCATGGCATAGAGGACTAGCACGACGGACGGCGGCACCAGGATGCCGAGCGAGGAGCCGGCCTGAATGACACCGGTGACCATGATCTTATCGTAGCCGCGGCGCAGCAGTTCCGGCAGGGCGATTGTGGCGCCGATTGCCATGCCGGCGACTGACAACCCGTTCATTGCCGAGATCAGCACCATTAGGCCGATGGTGCCGATGGCCAGCCCTCCGTGCAGGCCGCCCATCCAGACGTGAAACATGC
>JAHEJE010000037.1 GCA_024639035.1 Alphaproteobacteria bacterium | reverse complement strand
GCAATCACTCGCGAAACACTGATCACGTCTCGTCGCCCTTCTGCGCCAGCTTTGCATACCCATCGCGGGTTTGCGGTGTCTTGATCTCGAGAATTCGCCCGGCAATCAGATTGCGCAACATTTGCGCCGTACCACCGCCGATGGTGAACATGCGGGCATCGCGCGCCATCCGCTCCAGCGGCAGGCTTCGGCCGTAGCCGCGCGCGCCGTGCAGCTGCAGCGCATCGTTGGTCACCTTGATGGCGGTTTCAGAGGCAATCACCTTGGCTTCAGCCGCGAGCAGCGGGTCGGGAAAACCGCTGCCGGTTTCATCGGCGCTGGCCGCTGCCCGCCAGATCATCAGCCGTGCTGCGTCAAGCGCAATTCGCGCATCGGCCAGCATCCACTGCAATCCCTGGAACTCGGCCAAAGGCCGGCCGAACTGATGCCTCTGCTTGACGAAGTCGAGCGCCGTTTCATAAGCGCCCTGGGCAATTCCAAGCGCCACGGTGCCAGCCCCGACACGCTGCGCATTGTAGGCGTTCATCAGCCCGGCAAAGCCGCGCCGGACACCTTGCGGCGGCACGATGATGCGGTCGGCGCCGAGTTTCAGGTCACGGAAATGCACCTCGGTCTCCGGGATGCCGCGCAATCCCATGGCGTATTCGCGCCGCCCGATCACAAGTCCTTCGTCTTCATCGCGAAACGCCATGAAACCGGCTATTCCCTTGTCTTCGCCATCCTCGACGAGTCGGGCAAAGATCAGGTGTAGTTTGGACACGCCGCCGCCGGTGATCCAGTGCTTGGTGCCGTTCAGCACATAGCCGTTGCCGGTCCTGACCGCCGTCGTGGTCATTTCCGTGGCAGCGCTGCCGGCCTCCGGTTCGGTAATGCAGATCGCCGGCTTGTCGCCGCTCAACACATGGCGCGCGGCAATCTCACGCTGTTCGGGCGAGCCATAGGCAATGATCGCGCCGATCGCTCCCATGTTGCCTTCCACCACGATGCGTGCGGTGACACCGCAGCACTTGGCCATCTCTTCGATCACCAGTACCGTGTCGAGATAGGATCGCTCGGGCCCACCGAATTCTGCCGGCACGGTCATGCCCATAAACCCTTCGCGGGTCAAAAGCTCCACCGTATCGACGGGGTATGTTTCGTCCGTGTCGACAGCCGCCGCCCGCGACGCAACATGGCCCTGAGCCACCTGCCGCGCCTTGTCGCGCAGCGCGACCTGCTGCTCGTTCAACAGGAACATGCAAGAACACCTCTCGTCTCAGCAACGTGCGGCCTACCGGACGCACCCAATGGATGAACTGATAATCCGCTGCACGAAAAGGCGCAACGGGCACAATGTGGCGGCTGCCGTCACAGGATCAGATCGGCACTGCCCAATGCGTTCACCAGCGTGTCGTCGACAAACAGCTTGTCGCCGCCACCGAATAAGAACACCACATCATCGCCGACCTGACTGGCGAACGACAACGCCTGGAAAGCGCCGGGAAACCCGAAGTCGGAAAGGTCGATCCTGTCTGACCCATCCTCGAAATCCCTGATCCTGTCGACATCGCCACCAACGACATATTCGAAGATGTCGTCGCCGCCACGGCCTTTCAGCTTGTCGTTGCCGGTTCCGCCCTCCAACCGGTCGCCGCCAGCGCCGCCGATCAGCAGATCTTTGCCGGACCCGCCGGACAGATCATCTGCGCCGCCCTGCCCCAGGAGTTTATCATTGTCGTCATTACCGGCCAGCCTGTCGCCGCGCCCGCCCCCCTTTAGAATGTCCCTGCCCTTGCCGCCAGACAAGGCATCGACGCCACCGGCGCCCAGCATCCGGTCGTCCCCACCGCCGCCGCGCAGGTTGTCGTTTCCGTTACCGCCCAGCAGAACATCATTGCCGCCGCCACCAAGAAGCGTGTCGCTACCGCCGTTGCCTCGCAGCGTATCGTTTCCGCCCTTGCCTTTGAACGTTTCGCCGCCGCTGCCGCCCTTAATGATCTCCTTGCCGTCGGTGCCGTTGACCGTGAGATTTTCGATTTTCACGAGAATCTTCAAATCTTTCTGCCCGGTCAGCATGTTGTAGACCCAAGGTGCGAAATCCTGCGGCCCGTAGATGATCTGCGCGCCGAAAATATCGTCTGCCAGCAAAGACGTTTTGTCGGCAACGCTGTTCATCACCGCTGCCACATCATTTTCGTGGTCGAGTCCGATGCTGTGCCCGATCTCGTGCAAGGCAACGGCAAGGAATGAGCTGGCGGACCAGTTCTCCGTGCTGCTGAAGGCGATATTGCCCGATTCCGGCGCCACGAAAGGGGCAAATGTCGGCCCGCTGGCGGCACCGACGATGTTGCGACTGGTCATCACTCCACCGAAGATGCGGATGTCGGCCACCAGATCGGTATCGTGCGCATCGCCGCCGTCCCGCACGCGAACGAACTCGATGTTGGCCACCGCAGACCAGGCATCGAAGGCCCGCTGCAGAATTTTCACAAAATCAAAATCAAGGAACGTATTCAGCGCAGTCGACGTGTCGCTGCGCACATACCTCATGCCGGATATGTCTATGCCACCGCCGGCAACACTCCACGTGACGACATTGCCCGACGTGCCGAAAATATTGCTATCGCCCCATTTCTGCCCGAAGAACTCTGCCATGCACTCCCTCAACAGGTCAGGGTTGGCCACCGAATGCCAGCGATGGACTTCGGTGAAACATATCTGCCGTGCCACTTGTTCACGGGCCTAGCATGACTATCTTGGATGGATACGCACAGTCAAACGCCGAGGCGCATTATGAGTGACGAATGGCAATACCAGATTCGCCTTCAGATGGACGAAGCACACGCCGAGAGTGCCCGGGCCGAAGTCGACCATCCGGAACTGAAGCCGGTCTTCGAGATTCTGACACGGCACAATGCAACCCTCAAGAGCCAGTACGATGCATTCGCCGGCTATGTTGCTGAGGCCGAGGCCAACGGGGTCGAAAACTACCATCTGTACGAATGGACCAAGGCCACCATCGAGAACCCGGCCAAGGAACGCAAGTACAAGCAGGCGTTCACCGTATATGTCGACGGCAACGAGGTTTACGACAAAGCCGCCGCCGATGCCATCGAGGCCGAACTTACGCCGCTGGTCGGCGGCAATGTGGTGAAATCGATTGCCAAACACGACACCAACCCGGCAAACAACCCGCAAATGCCGGCCAAATACCGCAAGTAACCGGCGTCTGCCGTCAATCGTTGTCGGTCAGTCCGGCACCGGCGCCAAGCGCCCGCGAGGCTTCCGTCGCCGGCACATAGGTCCGTGCGGCCAGGACTTCGACCTGGGCCCAGTGCTCAGGATCGACCTCGGCGCCGCGATCGGACCCTGCCGCCCTGCCCCGGTCCGCATCCACCGGCCTTGAGGAGATGGCAATCTCACAGCCGCGCCCCGGAACCTGGCCACTGACTTCAAGCCCTTGCGGGCTGACGCAAACCCTGGCCCCATTCGAGAATGCCAGCTCGAACCCGGCCCCCTGTTCGTCGGCAGCGTATCCGGCCAGGCCGATCATCAGCCATGGCGCATCGACATCGCTCAGGATAACCCCATCCCCCGCCGCGCCGGCCATGACCAGGTCCAGCGCACACGGACCGATCCGGCCGACCCTGGCATGGTCGAACACCATGCCGTCTTGCCGCGACAGCGGTTCCGGAGGGGTTTCGAAGCCGTCCGCGATACCGGCGACGACCGCTGCAACGCCATCGTGACCATGCCGGGCCAGCCAGACACCGGCGCGCCCGGCATCCTCGGCCAAACCGACCGGCAACCCGGCGCCGATGGCCGCCTTGCGCAGATTGCCTGCAATCTCGTTGAACGTTTTGCGCATCACACGAACTCGCTCACCGGCAGCCACCAGTCGTCGGCGTCGGCGTTTGTGATCTCATCGAAAAGTGGCGCACCCTGATACATGTTGATCCGGGTCCACCGGTCTGACTTGGGGTCGAATTTGGAAGCACCGAAAAACGATAGTTTGCAGCGCAAGATGTCGATTGCCAGGCAGTCGGCGCCGATCAGGTTATCGTGTATCTCGCCGTAGGGACAATGCTGCGCAGTCTGGATCCGCCTGACGATATTGCGATGTTGCGGATGCCGCATGACGAATTCAGCCACGGTTTCCTCGCCCGAAGCGGTGGCCATATCCGCCTTCAGCCGGCTGACCTGGCGGGCAACATCGAGCGGCAGCTCCAGTTCCGCACCGGGCTCGCGGTCACGCCAGCCCAAACGCGGTTCCAGCTTTTCTTCCGAGACATACCAGAATTGCCCGGTTTCATGCTCGTCATCGAAATCATAAGCCAGCGCCCAGCCGAACTGTTCTGAGATCAGGTCAGCGAGTTCTGCCAACTGCATGGCCGGCCTCAACCGTGGTTCGGTGGCGCTCGACATGCAGTCGGTGAGACCGTCGACCAGCGCTCCATAGGGTTCAAGCACCAGAGCGACGATCAGTTCCTGGCATTCGAGAGACCAACGCGCCGAGGCGTCCACAAGCCGTTGCCAGGGCCACGGCTGGCGCAGCCAGTCGGCGCTCATCAGCGCCTCGACCTCCACGGCTTCGCCGCGCAAACACTCGATGCGGCGCATCTGGCGTTCGTCTGCAACCTGCCATTGATCGAGATGCCGCCGGGCCCGGTCCAGCAATTCGCGAACTCTGTCGATCGCCGCTTCGTCTGCATGCTCCACGGCCCGCACCCGCGCCAATGCGGTTTCTCGCACCAGCATCCAGTTATTCAGCAATACCGGATGGTTGATCAGAAACGGCGCCATGCCGAGCCCGGTCGAATTGCCGATCCCAAGATGCCGCTTCAGATGGCGCTCAAGCGGCACCGCGGTCTGCGGCGCACGCGCCCGGGCGACATGTTCGACAAGATCGTGGGTAAAGCCGCGGATCAGCCAGACGGTCAGCATCTCTGCCTGGAACGGCCCTTCAAGGCCTGGTCTGCCGGCGATCAGGCCACGGTCGGCAATGCCGAATTTACCGTTGCCGTAAACAGCAGTCGTACGCATCAGGTAGCCGACCGAGGCAAGCATCTCGGGATCGGGCTGCCGGCCGGCCGCAAGCCGCTCGACCACGTGCTCAAACAGCCGCACCGACTTGTTGGCCCGGCTGAGAACAAGATCGCTGGCTTCAAAGCGCCCGGCCTCTTGGCGTGGCGCATTCGCCTGAAGCCGGTCCAGCTCCGCCGTCGAGGGAACACCGTCATAAAGGACGTAGGCCGTATCCCAGGCCTTGGCGATCACCCGGTCGGTGCGGTTTTCCGGTTCCAGGGGATTGGAAAATGCAACCAGGCTGTAGTCGTGCCCGCCGTAGACGACGGTATAGACCGCACGCCCAAACCCCTTGTCATCGATTTCCCAGCGAGTCCGCCTGATCTCGGCGCGCTCGCCATGGAGCCGGCGGATCGTTGTGCGCATGAAGCTCAGCCGGGTTGGAAAGAAGCTCCCCATGCGTTCCAGGCGCATGACCTGTTCCGGTGGCCGCAATGCGGCTTGCGGCAGGGCCTCGGCGCTGTGCGACTTGATGGTCATGATGCCTCCGCCTTGAAAGATTGGTCAAAGAACCGCAGCCAGTTGCCGCCCATGATCGCATCGACATCGTCGGACGAAAACCCGGCGCTTTGCAGGCCAGAGGCAATCGTGCCGAAATCGCGGTTGTCCCTGAACCAATCTGGCTGTTTGGGAAATCCCGGGGCGGCCGCCGACCCTTCGCCGAAATCGGTCTGCTTGGACCAGCGTCCGTTGCGCATCCATTCGACAATCTTGTCCGGCTGATCCTGGCACAAATCGGTGCCGATCCCCAGATGCTCGACGCCGTAGCGTTCTGCAGCCTCGGCGACCATTTCACAAAAGCTGCTCAGCGTACAGGCCGTACCATCCTTGAGATGGTGCGGATAGACCGAAAAACCCAGCATGCCGCCGGCCCCGGTCAGGGCGCGCAAGACCTCGTCGCACTTGTTGCGCAATGCCGGGTGCCACCAGTGCGGGTTGGCATGGGTGATGGCGATCGGCCGGCTTGAAGCGTCGATCGCCTCCAGTGTCGATCGCTTGCCCGAGTGACTCATGTCGACGACCAGGCCGACCCGGTTCATTTCCGCCACGGCCTGTTTGCCGAACCGCGTCAGGCCGGTGTCGTCATCCTCGTAACAGCCGGTCGCCAGCAACGACTGGTTGTTGTAGGTCAACTGCATGAAGCGGATCCCGAGGGTATGGCAAATCTCGATCAAACCGATGTCGTCTTCGATCGGCGACGGGTTCTGAAAGCCGAAGAAGATCGCGGTGCGGCCCTCCTGCCGGGCCCGGCGCACGTCATCGCCGCTGCGCCCGGCAAAGATCAGCTCCGGATACTGCTCGAACCAGCGGTTCCAGGTCTCCAGGTTCAGCACCACCTCGCGAAAGGTCTCGTGGTAGGCGATCGTCACATGAACCGCATCCACGCCGCCGTCGTGCAACTGATGAAAGATCTTTTCCGACCAGTTGGCATACTGCAAGCAGTCGATGATTGGGGCGTCTGCCATGGTTACGCCTCCGGTTCGCCTGAGCGGATGTACGCGGTTTTGATCTGGGTGTAGAACTCGGCCGCACTGCGGCCCTGCTCGCGCGGACCCGAACTGGAGTTCTTGCGGCCGCCGAACGGCACGTGATAGTCGGTCCCCGCCGTCGGCAGGTTCACCGTCACGCAGCCGGTTTCGACATTGCGCCTGAAATGCGTCGCCCGGGCCAGCGAACCGGTGAAGATGCCGGCCACCAGACCGAACTCGGTATCGTTGGCGATGCTCAGGCCTTCCTCGTACGAGCCGATCTTCTGCACCGCGGCAATCGGCGCAAACAACTCCTCGCGGTTGAGCTCCATGTCGTTGCTCGTGCCGGTCAGCAGCGCCGGCGTCATGTAATAGCCTTCGGTAGCCCGCGACACGCGCTCACCGCCAGTCACCACCTCGGCCCCGCAGGTGCGCGCCCGGTCCATCCACTCCAGGTTGGAAGCAAGCTGTCCGGCGCTGACCACCGGGCCGATCTGGGTGCCCTCTGCCAGGGCATGATCGACCTTCATGGCTTCGAGCGCCGTCTTCATCTTGCCGACAAAGGCATCGTGCACCTTGGCGTGGACCAACAGCCGCGACGAGGCGGTGCATTTCTGGCCGGTGCCGGAATATCCGCCAGCGACGGCAGCGGCAACGGCGAGATCGATATCCGCGTCATCCATCACCACCAGGGCGTTCTTCGAGCCGAGTTCCAATTGGTACTTGGAAAGATTGACCGCTGCCGCCGCCGCCACCTGGCGCCCGACGCCATAGGACCCGGTGAATGTTACGGCAGAGACCTTGGGATGCCCGGCCAGACCGTGGCCGATGCCCGATCCGCTGCCCATCAACAGCTGGAATGCCCCCTTGGGCAAGCCGGACCGCGAGATGATTTCGCTGAGCGCCCAGGCCGATGCCGGGGTCAGATTGGCCGGCTTCCAGATCACCGCGTTGCCATAAGCCAACCCCGGTGCGATCTTCCAGCTTGCCGTGGCCGTCGGAAAGTTCCACGGCGAGATAACCGCAACCACCCCCATCGGCTCGCGCCGCACGTCGATCTCGATGCCGGGACGTACCGAATCCGCGTTCTCGCCCAACTGCCGCAACACCTCGGCGGCATAATAGGTAAAGAACTGCCCGGCACGGTAAACCTCGCCCTTGCCCTCGGCGAGCGGCTTGCCCTCCTCGCGCGCCAGCAAGGTACCCAGTTCCTCAGCCCGCGCCATTAATTCGCGCCCGATCATGTCGAGGCTCGCCTGGCGCGCCTCCAACCCCATCTGACGACACGCCGGCAGCGCCGCTTGGGCGATTTCAACGGCATCTTCAAGCTGCCCGGCACTGGCCTGCGCATAGTGCCCGATGGTATCGGAGAGATCGGATGGATTGATGTTGTCGACCCGGCCTTCGCCCTCGAACCACTCGCCGCCAATCAGGTTGTCAAAATTCTCGGCCATGCCCGCCTCCTAAGATTTGCCACTCGGCACACTTTCAATCATTTACCACCTTCAATCAAACGCAAATATCTGCTAAGGATTTCAAAATTCTTGAAGCGCACACCAAATGGTCAAACTAGAAACATTACGGGTCTTCACGACTGTCGCCGCGCACGGCAACATCAAGGATGCCGCGGAACACCTGGGCCGCACGCCTTCTGCGATATCGATGACGCTGAAGCAGCTCGAAGACGAGCTTGGCAACCGCCTGTTTCAAAGTGACCGCAAGAACGCACTGACTGCTCTCGGCCGTTTCGTATTCGACATCAGTCAAGACCAGGTCAAGGGCTATGACAAGGCCGTGACGGCAATCCACGCCTATGCCGAAGGTCGCAGCGGTCCGCTGACGATCGCGTCGGTGCCGTCGGTTGCCGCCAACCTGCTGCCGGCCCTGATCCCCGCCTTCGTCGCAGAGCGGCCGGACATCGAGATTGAGTTGTACGATACCGACAGCCGCTCGGTTGCCGCAATGGTACGGTCCGGCCGGGTCGATCTCGGGATTGCCGGACGGCCCGTTTCAGTCGATGGGCTGAACTTCGAAAATCTGTTCAGCGATGTTTTCAAGGTCGTGTGCACGTCAACCTGCCCGCTTGCGCAAATTGGCGCGCCGCTTGAGTGGGCCGATCTGGCCGGCCAACCGATGATCATGAACAACTCGTCGCGGCTGCTGACGGCGGCGGGATTTCACGCCTTTGCCCAACGCTCGACCCTCAAGGTCCACAATGTCACGACCTTGCTGGCCATGACCCGGGCCGGCATGGGCATCACCCTGCTGCCGCAGCTTGCCACCGTCGACCTGCCGGATGACATCGCGACATGCGACCTCGCCGACCGGACCGCCGTGCGCGAAGTCGGCCTGATCACCCGGCAGAACGTCACCCCGGCACCGGTCGCCGCGGCCTTCAGCGAGCATCTGCACCGCGAGCTTGCCAAAAGCCTTGGCACATTAGGCCTGAATCACCCCCGAGAATAACCGCGCCAACCAGGTCCTCGGTCGCCCTCCGGCTGCACATTTTGCCGTCCGCGAGCAAGACGCGGCCGAGGACTTCACGGCCTGAAAAGTACCCGAGCGCCGGATTTCCGGCAAATATTACCAAATCGGGGTCTTAGACTTTTGGAGATGACAATGGCCGGTGCATTATTTAAGCTGACGCAACTGTCACTTCGGCATCGAAAATCATTGCGGTGAAAGCGAAGGACACCAAAAGGGGAGGTGCGGCATGTCTGATTCCGCCAGCAATGGCTTATCCGTCAACACGGTTTTTCTGGTCTCGATGGCATTTTGTGTGGTCATCGGCGCCTGGGGTCTGATCGATCCTGAGAGCATGACAGATACCATGCTCGGATTTACCAATTACGTGCTCAAGAGTGGCAGCTGGTTCTGGTTGCTGCTGTGCTCCTTCTTCGTTTTCCTGAGCGCTTACATGGCATTCGGCCCATACGGCCACATTCGCCTTGGCAAGGATGATGAGGAGCCGGAATTCTCCACCGCCTCCTGGATCGCCATGCTGTTTGCCGGCGGCATGGGCTCAGGCCTCCTGCTGTGGGGTGCCGCTGAGCCGATGTATCACTACATCAGCCCGCCCGGCATGGAAGGCTCAACACCTGCCGCAGCGCGCCAGGCACTGGTCATCACAAATTTGCACTGGGGCCTTCATGCCTGGTCCATCTACGCGGTTTGTGCGTTGGTGATTGCCTACTTCACCTTCCGGCGCGGCCAATCTTCGATGATTTCCACACCGATTAAGGCACTGTTCCCCGGCCCCACGGGTGAAGGCGTCGGCAAGATCGCCGATATCCTGGCCGTTCTGTCGGTCGTCTTCGGGCTGGCCGGTTCTCTTGCTATGGGTACGCTGGGCGTTCGTTCCGGTTCGTTCTATGCCTTTGGCACCAGCGAGACGCTTACAGCTTCGATGGTTATTCTGGCCATTCTGTTCGTCTGCTACATGCTGTCCGCAACGACCGGCGTCGACAAGGGCATCAAGATCCTGTCGAATATCAATATGGTGATAGCCATTTTGATCATGCTGCTGGTGCTGTTCGCCGGCCCAACGCAATACATCATGGAAGTGTTCATCGACTCGATCGGCGCCTATTTCAGCGGTATCCTAACGATGTCGTTCAAGTTGTTCCCGTTCGAGGGCCTGACCGGCTGGAGCGCCGGCTGGACGCTGACCTATCTGATCTGGTGGCTGGCCTGGGGTCCGTTCATCGGCATCTTCGTCGCCCGCATTTCGCGCGGCCGGACGATCCGGGAATTCTGCATGGGCGTTATCCTGGTGCCGACACTGTTCTCGATGCTGTGGTTCGCCGTGTTCGGCGCAGCCGGTTTCTACATCGAAACGCAGGGCGGCGGCGGCCTCAAGGAGCTGATCTTCGAGGACGTCACCAAGGCGCTGTTCGGCTTCTTGTCGTACTTCCCGGCCGGCAACATCCTCAACGCACTGGCTGTCGCGCTGATGTTCGTCTTCCTGGTGACATCGGCTGATTCAGGCACCTTCGTGCTGTCGATGATGACCACCGACGGCAATCTCGACCCGCCGATCATGCAGAAGATGGTCTGGGGTACGCTGATTGCCGCGCTGACCGCGGGAACGCTGTTCTCCGGCTCGGTCACGGTTGCCAAGGCCATGGCGATTACCGGGGCGATACCATTCTCGGTCATTGTGATGTTACAAATTGTCGGTTTCCTGCGAGAAATACGCAAGGAACGCACGGATCTGCCAGGACCGATCGAGGCGCGCGGCGCCACGGTTGGCCAAGCAGAATCGCAGTAGTACGGCAAGAGGAGGGTTCAAAATGTTGAAACGTACTTTGTTCGCAGTCCTTGCCGTCGGTCTATTGCTGGCAGGTTGCAGTGATGACAATCAGTCGATCAAGGTCGGCACCAAGAACTTTGGCGAAAGCAATATCCTGTCACACATGATATCGCTGCTCGCCAAGGATAAGGGCGCCAAGGTCGCCGGCGTCGTGGAATATCCGACCACCGCGGCTATCCTGGAAGCCTTGAAACGCGGCGATATCGATGTCTATCCGGACTATAATGGCACCGGACTGGTCATGGCCGGCCAGAACCCGACGCCCGACGGAGACGAGACCACCAAGCGGGTCAAGGAACTCTATGAACCACTTGGGCTGACCTGGATGCCGCGGTTCGGCTTTGCCAACAACTACGGCCTTGTGATGACCGCCGCCAAAGCCAGCCAGCTCGGCATCAAGACGATCTCGGATCTGGCCAAACAGTCTTCCAGCCTGACGCTCGGCATCGAGGACGACTTCCAGAACCGGCCGCTCGATGGCATAAATCCGTTGCGATCGCGCTATGGCATGTCGTTCAGCTCCACCGATGTCACCAAGCTCGACAATCGCGTGCAGATGTACAACAAGCTGCTCGACGGCAAGATCGACGTGGCGGAAATCTACACCACCGACGGCCAGATCGCCGACTACGGGCTGGTCACGCTGGAAGACGATCTGAACTTCTTCCCGGTCTATGAAGCCGCCGCTCTTGCCAGGGCGGACTCACTGTCGAAGTTCCCCGCCCTCGGCGCGGCAGCCACGGCATTGGCCGGCAAGATCGACGCTGCAACCATGCAAGCCCTCAATCGTCGCGTGGAGACCGAAGGCCGTTCAGCCGAGTCGGTCGCCCGCGCCGCTCTTGTCGAGATGGGCCTGTTGAGCGGTGGCGCAGTGTCCAACGAGGATCCGTTGATCGTCGCGGCGACCACGGGAACCTCGTCCGGCGCCCTGGCCAATACCGCCCTGCGCGGCGTGCGCAGCGCGTTCTCAGGACGTGAGGTCAAGGTGGAAACAGGACCGTCGCCGCTTGCCGCGGTCGCCTCCGGCGACGCCCGGCTGGCCCTGGTCGGCGCAAATGCGTTTTTCGACGTAAGCGCCAATCCGCCGACCCGCAACGATGCCTACGAGGCGGTAGCCGTTGCCGGCCAGAGCCTGGTGCATGTGATTGCCAACCGCAAGAACACCTTGAACCTGGCCCAGGCCAAGTCGATTGCGACCGGCCCGGAAGGCTCTGACAGCCATCAGATCGCCAGCCTGATCAAATCGGGCATCGGACTGTCGGCTGAACTCAAGCCGCAGGCCGACGACATGGTGAGCACGCTGCTCGACGCGGTCAAATCTGGCAACGTCGATGTGGCACTGGTCTTGGCGCCATCGGGCAACCAGGAAATCTCCGCGGTGATTGATGGCGTCAAGTTTCAGCTTGTCGACATCGACGGCTGGAGCAAGGGCGCCAACCTGGTCCGCTACCCGTTCCTGCGCAAGGCGAGGATCGCCGCCGACACCTACAGTAACATGTTCAATCCTGTGGACACGCTGAGCCTGCAGGTCGTGCTGGCCGGCATGGCACCGGTTGCCAAGGACGCGGTGGGCGATCAGGGACCTAGCGCGATTGCAACGACGATTTCGCCGCTTCCGGCCTCGTCGGTAAAAGCCATCGTCGCGGCCATTCCCGGAGCCTCGATCATCGACCCGGCGTTGCGCCAGGCTGCCGCGTTGGCCCCTGAACTGCCGACACCACCGGCCGCCATCAATCCGGCTGCCGATGTGTCGATGTTCAACTTGGCAATTGCGGTGCTGTTCATCTGGCTAGGCTGGCTTTATGTCAGGCCTGAGTACAACTAGACCGAACCAACTGGTCCGAACGGCGGCGCACGCCGTTCGGGCCGGGACTTAATCGAAGGAGACTTTCCGCCAATGGCAAACAAGACACTCGTTCCAATTGACCTGAGCGACATGGAGACCTCGACCAAGGTGCTCAATGCAGGGGTCAGTTCGGTTAAGCAGAACGGCGGCGACCTGGTGGTTATGGCCGTCGTGCCGGACATGATTTCCGGCATCGACTACCGCTATGCTATCCGCGGCGAAATGGGCGGGTCCGAGGACTACGACCTTAAGGCAATCGTCCAGGAAACCCTCGACCGCCTCAACGAAGTGGTGGCCGACAAGCTGCCCGACGACATGAAGGCCGAAACCATCGTCCGCCACGGCAGCATTTACGAGCAGATTCTCGACGTGGCCAACGAGATAGAGCCCGATCAGATCGTCATCGGGGCCCATCGCCCTCACCTTGCCGACTATCTCATCGGCCCCAACACGGCCCGCGTGGTACGCCACGCCAAATGCTCGGTCAACGTCGTACGCATCTAGGGCGCTTTAGGCTGCCGGGGCGATAGCTTCCGGCCACAGATTACTGACCGCTCCATGGCAAACATGGGGCGGTTTTCTTTGCACGACGGCACGCCGTTTCACACCTTGCCGAACATGCAGGCTATCCCCTGGCCGACACCGATGCACATGGTGGCGATAGCGAGTTTTCCGCCGCGTCGCTGCATTTCACGCGCTGCCGTGCCGGCCAGGCGCGCGCCCGACATGCCAAGCGGATGGCCGAGCGCGATGGCCCCGCCATTCGGGTTCACATGTTCGGCATCATCCGGCAGCCCCAGCTGCCGCAATACCGGCAGGGCCTGCGCTGCAAAGGCTTCGTTCAACTCGATGACGTCGACCTCGGTGATGTCGTGGCGCTCGCGCTGTAGCAGTTTTTGCGTCGCCGGTGCCGGACCGATCCCCATGATGCGTGGCTCGACGCCGGCCACGGCTGAACCGCACACCCGCGC
>JAHEJE010000282.1 GCA_024639035.1 Alphaproteobacteria bacterium | reverse complement strand
GTCCACTACGGCCGGCTTGAGGCGGGCACGCTGCACACCGGCGATGCGGCCGAGCTGATCGTCGATCACCAGCGCCGTTCGGGCACGCGCATTCACCATTCGGCAACCCACCTGATGCACGAGGCACTGCGCCAGGTGCTCGGCACTCACGTCGTGCAGAAGGGGTCGCTGGTCGAGCCCGGGCGGTTGCGGTTCGATTTCGCCCATCCCAAGGCGATGAGCGAGAACGAACTGGCGCGGGTTTCCGAAATCGCCAATGCCGTCGTGCTGCAAAACGAGCCGGTGACGACACGGCTGATGTCGGTTGACGATGCCATTGCCGAAGGGGCGATGGCGCTGTTCGGTGAGAAGTACGGCGATGAGGTTCGGGTGGTCGCGATGGGCACCCAGCCGGGCGGCGAGGGCAACAAGCCGGTTTATTCGCTGGAGCTGTGCGGCGGCACCCATGTCGCGCGCACCGGCGATGTCGGTGTCATCAAGCTGGTGGCCGAAAGCGCTTCGGCCGCGGGTGTGCGCCGGCTGGAGGCGGTGGCCGGCGATGCGGCACGGGCCTATCTTGACGGCCAGGATGCCAGGCTGCAGGAAGTTGCCGGGCTGTTGAAGATCTCCAGTCCCGATGTGCCGGCTCGGGTTGCGGCGCTGCTCGACGACCGGCGCCGGCTTGAGCGCGAGCTGGCCGAGGCGAAAAAGCAACTGGCGCTCGGCGGCGGGACCAGCGATGTGCCGGCCGAGGAACAGGTTGCCGGCGTCAAGGTCATGCTGCGGGCGCTGCACGGGGTCAGCCCGAAAGATCTGCGCGGCGTTGTCGACGAGGGCAAGTCGCAGCTGGGTTCAGGTGTCGTCGGCATCGTCGGTATCAACGAAGATGGCCGCGCCGGCCTGGCGGTCGGCGTCACCGGCGATCTCACCGGGCGGTTCGATGCGGTTAAACTGGTCCAGGCCGGTTCGGCGGCGCTTGGCGGCAAGGGCGGTGGCGGTCGTGCCGACATGGCCCAGGCCGGCGGTCCGGACGGCAGCAAGGCGGATGCCGCGCTGGACGCCATCAGGCAGTGCATCGCCGAAGCCGGCTGATCCGGCCACATTGAGGCACATGCACCGGCTAGGATCCAAAACCATTTGGCGATTCGCGCACCGGTGGGCTAGTATCTGCGTGCGCAATCACCCTGAATACCTGTGGGAGGGGCGGTTCGCTTATTAGGGCCTGGCTGGTGAGTCCTCCGGCCGGGCCCTTTTGCTTTCAAATACCTTCCGTTTATCTTCTCTCGGCCTTCATCCGTTCGCGCCACTCAACCGGCATGTCGTCCTCGGTGGTCGAGGCGGGCAGGGTGTGCAGGAGGTGCCAGTGCGCGGTCGTCGATTCTGCGCCGAATTGCTTGTCCGGCACTACTGCGTCGGGGGCGTCCAAAGAACCGATGGTCACCGAAATGTCCGCCAGGTCCGTATAATGAAAGGTCAGTGGCGAGCCGCAGTCGCGGCAGAATCCGCGCTCGGCGAGGGGCGATGACCGATGGATTGCCAATGTACCCTCGAGCAGCTTGAAATCGCTGCTCTCAACATTCGCCAACGGCGCGAAATAGCTGCCGGTCGCGCGCTGGCACATGCGGCAATGACAGATGCTCGCCCGCCGTGGCGCCCGCGCCAGCTCATAACGTACCGCACCGCATTGACATCCACCGGTGATACTCATGGACTTCATCCGTCTGTGGTTTGACGGGGTGGAGTGTACACGAGCATCATGACAGCGTCCTGTCAGCAGGAACGGGCAGCCGGGGTGTCAGCCCCCCGATTTCGGCGTCAGACCGTTGCCGAGAGCGGTAACGTCGGCTTTCACCTCATGGCATTCTGCAGGTTCTGGTCGATCGCCTCGAGGAAGCCCTGGGTCGACAGCCATTTCTGCTCCGGGCCGATCAGGACCGCGAGGTCCTTGGTCATGCCGCCGGCCTCGATGGTGTTAACGACCACATCTTCCAGGGTGGTGGCGAACCTTGCCAGCGCCTTGTTGTCGTCCAGCTTGGCGCGGTGGGCCAGGCCGCGGGTCCAGGCGAAGATCGAGGCGGTGGAGTTGGTCGAGGTTTCCTTGCCCTCCTGGTGCAGCCGGTAGTGCCGCGTCACCGTGCCGTGGGCGGCTTCGGCCTCCACGGTCTTGCCGTCCGGTGTCATCAGCACCGAGGTCATCAGGCCGAGCGAACCGAAGCCTTGCGCCACGGTGTCCGACTGCACGTCGCCGTCGTAGTTTTTGCAGGCCCAGACGTAACCGCCGTTCCACTTCATTGCCGCGGCCACCATGTCGTCGATCAACCGGTGCTCATAGGTCAGGCCGGCTTCGGCGAACTTGTCGGCGAACTCGGCTTCGAAGACTTCCTGGAAGATGTCCTTGAAGCGCCCGTCGTAGGCTTTCAGGATGGTGTTCTTGGTCGACAGATAAACCGGATAACCGAGCGTCAGGCCATAGTTCATCGAGGCGCGGGCGAAATCGCGGATCGAGTCATCGAGGTTGTACATCGCCATGGCAACGCCGGATCCCGGCGCCTGGAACACCTCGCGCTCGATCACCTCGCCGTCGTCGCCCTCGAATCTGATGGTCAGCTTGCCGGCCGACGGGAATCTGAAATCGGTGGCGCGGTACTGGTCGCCGAAGGCGTGACGGCCGACGACGATCGGCTGGGTCCAGCCGGGCACCAGGCGCGGCACGTTGGAGCAGATGATCGGGGCGCGGAAGATCACGCCGCCGAGGATGTTGCGGATGGTGCCGTTCGGCGAGCGCCACATCTTCTTCAGGCCGAATTCCTCGACGCGGTCCTCGTCCGGGGTGATGGTGGCGCATTTCACGCCGACACCGTACTCCTTGATGGCGTTGGCGGCATCGATGGTGATCTGGTCGTCGGTGGCATCACGGCTTTCGATGCCGAGATCGTAGTACTTCAAATCAATGTCGAGGTAGGGATGGATCAGTTTGTCCTTGATGAACTGCCAGATGATGCGGGTCATCTCGTCGCCGTCAAGTTCAACAACCGGGTTTGCAACTTTGATTTTTGCCATCGCAGAAAGCCTCGTTGGTGTGGGGTGGGCAGCGCCGCGCCACGAAGCGTTTTGCTGCAATGCATGATAGGGATTTCCTAGCAGAGCCACAGGCGTTGATCAAATACGACGGATGGCCTATTTGAGCAGCATGTTTGTGTGATGCCCGGCCAGCCCGCTCCTCCGGCCCAACCACCCCAAGGGTACCATTTACGGGTGGTTAGGCCGGGGGAGCGGACTGGCCCGCCCGGCGCATCGCGCCAGATAAGGAACTTCTCACCGCATGGCCGAGGCGCTGAAACCCAAAGTCATCCTGGTCAATCCGCAGCTGGGCGAGAACATCGGCACCGCGGCACGGGCGATGGCCAATTTCGGCCTGCACGATCTTGTGCTGGTCGCGCCGCGCGATGGCTGGCCGAACCGGCGGGCGCATGAGGCATCGGCGGGGGCCCATTCGGTGATCGACAACGCCGGCGTGCACGACGATCTGACCACGGCCATTGCCGGGCTCAACTTCGTCTATGCCACCACGGCGCGGCCGCGCGACATGATCAAGCCGGTGATGACACCCGAAGAAGCAGCCCGCGACATGCGCGCCAGAGCAGCCCGTGGCGAACAGACCGGCATCCTG
>JAHEJE010000281.1 GCA_024639035.1 Alphaproteobacteria bacterium | reverse complement strand
TGCCCTGAACGCCGCCACAGGGCATCGGTTGTCATCTCACCCCGGTACACCCGTCAGCAGATCGAACGCCCGGCGCCGCTGGCGCCTACACCCACGGGCAGTTCGAGTTGCGGTCGCCGAAGGTGCGTCCCTGATCGTAGCGCGTGAGCGCAAACGGCGCGAGTGCCTCGACCGGCTGTGAGGTTGTGAGCAGCTCCGCCACCAGCTTGCCGACCCCCATCATCTTGTAGCCGTGGTTCGAGTCGGCGATCATGTAGGCATTGTCGGCGACCCAGTCGAAGATCGGCACATTGTCCGGCGTAAACGCGCCGATGCCGCCGTTGCGCCGGTCCTTGAAGTTGGCCCGGCATCCCTTGAAGCGGTCCATCAGGTAGGCAAGGGTGCCGCAGTAGTAGTCCGCGAACCATTCATCGGCCTGATAGAGGTCGTTGTCGTGGCCGTAAGGGTCGAGCTGCGCCTCCGGCCCGATCTTGATCGGAATGGTGCCGCCCTGGATGCCGGGGCCACCGACCCGTTCTGCGGCATAGCGCAGGTAGGTGTAGAAATGCAGGTCGGGGAACTCGCGCCCGTTCTCGGCCACCACCGGCGTGTTCATCAACTCGACATGCAGCACCGGCGGGTCCTTGTCATCGGCGGTGCGGTAGGCCTCGCCCTCGGGCAGATAGACCTCGCCTTCGAGCAACCGCCAGAAGGTCCACATGTCGGCGCCCTCGACCACGCCGCCGTCGGGATAGCGCATGTTGAGGGTCTTCGGCTTGCCGAGCCAGTCCCAGTGCTGGGTCACCCAGGCCCCGGCACAAATCAGCACGCAATCGGCCTTGATGTCGCCGGCCGAGGTCTTGACCGCGGTGATGCGGCCATTGGCCATGTCGTAGCCTTCGACCGCCGGGCCGAAGAAGCACTGCACCCCCCATTGCACACACTTCTCGTGCAGGCCGCGCACGGCCAGATGGGTGCCGGCGTACCCGGAAGGTTTTTCGTGCAACACGACGTCGGCCCTATCGGTGTTGTAGTCCGGCCAGATCGAGGTCAGGAACGACTTGGCCTCCTTGCCGACGTAGACATCGGAGGTATAACCGGCATCGTTCTGGCTCTTGTGCATGTTGAGATAGTCGGCTTCCTGGTTGCTTTCGCCGACCGACACATAGCCGACCTGCTGGAAGCCGAAATTGCCCGGATCGGATTGCCAGACATCGACCGAATGCCTGAGGATCGTGTGCAGCGGCGAGGTCATGTAGAGGTTGCGCACGCAACCGCAGGCCACTCCGGTGGCGCCGGCCCCGGGTCCCGTCTTGTCGATCAGGATCACATCGGAGCCCTTGCCCTTGCCGGATTTCTCCAGCGCCATCGCCAGGTGCCAGGCCGTCGACAGGCCGTGCATGCCGGCGCCGATGACGACATAAGGGGCCGATTGCGGCAGGGAATGTTCGCTCATTATATGGTCCTCTCGAAAAGCGTCAGTATTTTGCGCGGCCGGGCAGCGGATGCGCCACCGGCTCTTTCGGTTTCAGGCCGTATTTGGCGATGATCCGCCAGTAACCCTTGATCAGATAGCCGCAGTTGTCGTTCAATAATCGTTCCCTGTTGGCGCGATAATAGCCCGGCAGCCTGTACCAGGCCATGCCCGGATGCTCGTGGTGTGCCATGTGCAGGTTGTTGTTCAGCAGCATCAGCGAGATCACCGGATTGGCCTCAACCACGATCGTCCGGCATCCGACTTGATCATGCGCCCGGTGCTCGGCGAACGACCGCATCAGGGTGAGCGACAGGCCGGGATAGGCCATCAACAGGGCATACTGCCAGAACGCCATGCCGCACACGTGCGTGACCCACAGCCACACCAGCCCGACGCCGACCAAATGTATCAGCCAGACGCCGGCAATCTTTCGTTCCCCGGCAACGATCGCAGCAATTTCATCCTTGAGAAAATGCACTGCCGCCATCGCCGGCCCGATCAGCATCCGCCCGGCAAAGGTGTTGTTGACGGTGTAGACAAGGCGCAACGGCGCCGGCGTGCGCGCCCACGCCTGCGGGTCCATGTAATAGGATTCCGGGTCGTTTCCCGGATCGGTCAGGTGATCGTTATTGTGGTGCTTCAGATGCATCGCCCTATAGCGACGGTAGGGAAACAGCAGCCCGACCGGCAGCCACACCAGCGCTTCATTGACCCGGCCCGACCGTGTCGGGTGCCCGTGCACCGCCTCGTGCTGCAGCGACCCGATCAGGCAGATCACATAGGCCCCGAGCGGCGCCGCCACAACCCAGCCGAGCTCTGCCCACAACAGCGTCACCAGCCCGTAACCGCACCATGCGACCGCGATCAGCGTCACGGTCTGCCATTCAATGCGTTGCCCGCCTGTTGCGCGGGCGCTCTCGGTTGCACTCATGTCTGCCATCCTGAAACCCCGCAGCAAGGGTACTTCTGTCAGCACATGTCAGGAAGGAGATTCCGCGCACAAATCGTTTATGATTGCACACATATGTAAAATATGATGATTTTAGTAAACAAACTCGAGCATATTCCTTCCCCTTTCTTGGGGAACGAGTAGGTGCCTGCTAGCCCGGAGAGCCTGAAACCATGGACAAGCGAGAAACCGTTACGGTCTTCCGCCAGCGCATGACCGACTTGATCGAGCGCACTGGTCTGTCGCGCTCGCGCTTTGCCGCCAGCGCCGGGCTCGACCGCTCGACCCTGTCGCAGCTCCTGTCGGAAAGCAATGTCCGCCTGCCACGTGCCGAAACCATCGCCCGCATCGCCGCCCGTCATTCCGTCAGCATCGACTGGCTGCTCGGCCTGTCGCAGGAAGACCTGGTCGCCACCGACATCGTGCCGCAGCTTGTGATCGAACCGGGCGCCGCCATCCCCGCCGACGAGCGCCTGGCGCGCTGGCAGGACGAGGCGCGTGGCTACAAGACCCGCTATGTGCCGGCCACGCTGCCCGATCAGCTCAAGACCGACGAGGTCATCGCCTATGAAACCGGCAAGCTGGGCGAGATGGCTGCCGTCGCCTGGCAGGACATCGCCCGCATGCGCATGTCGCAACTCGACCAGCCCGCCAGCGACATCGAGGTCTGCTCGCCGCGCCAGGCGGTGTTGGACTTCGCCGCCGGGTGCAGCATTTGGCGCGACCTGAAGCCTGAGGCGCGAAGCCGTCAGCTTGAGCACATGCGCGATAAACTCAGCGACGACTACCCGTCCTATCGCTGGTTCCTGTTCGATGGCCGCGAGCGGTTCTCGGCGCCCTACACGGTGTTCGGCCCCAAGCGTGCCGCGATCTATGTCGGTGACATGTACTTCGTGTTCAATTCCACCGAGCACATCCGCACCCTGACCGGGCACTTCGACAACCTGATCCGCCACGCCGTGGTCCAGCCGCACGAGGCGGCGGATTTCGTTGCATCGCTCCTGGAGGACAAGCCGTGAGCCGACCGGTCGAGGCAATCGCATCGTTGCCGATGTACGACCTGCCGGAGGTTCGCGCCGCCACCGATGCCGTGTGGGCAGCGCTTCGACAGCGACTTGGCGACGCCGGAATCGACGGTGTACCGGCGCAACTCGAGCGCAACGGCGATGTCGAACGCCACTGGTCGAGCGACCGCCTGCTGTTCTCGCAGACCTGCGGCTATCCGCTCACCCACGCCTTCGAGGGC
>JAHEJE010000036.1 GCA_024639035.1 Alphaproteobacteria bacterium | reverse complement strand
CGTCGACAACCGCTAGGGTCGAGACTCAATCATATCATGCAATTCTGTTTGTCAGCGATGGTTCGAATGGCGGAAAACTCCCGCAAGGCAAGGCTTTGGCCTTGCCGAGGACAGTTTGCCGCCAGGCGGGCCATCGCTGACAAACCCTTTGGGCGCTCTCCCATTTGGCTCCTGAGTGCGTTAGGAACGCTTGAAAATGCCGGTATTTCCGGCGCGTCCCTGCCTGCTCAGCAGCCAAATGGGTGGCGCAGAATGGATGATATGATTGAGTTTCGACCCTAACAGTGCGCGTCAGAAGAAGGATCAAGGTGAGAGCAATGGCAAAGAAGGACAAGGGCAAAAATTCAAAGTCGAAGAAGAAGACGAAGGCCAAGGGCAAGGCCGCTGAACTCAAGAAAACCAAAAAGCGCAAGGCCGAAGCAGCTGCGGCAGCCAAGCTGGCCGAGATAGAACGGCGCGCGAATGCGGCAATCTCCGAAACCATCGCGGCCGCCGAAAAAAGACTCACAAAACAAAGAACCGAAGCAGACACAGCCCTCGCCGAAGCCGAAAAGGCGCACGCGGCACGTCTGGCCGAGATGAAAGCCGAAGCCTCAGCAGAGTTGGCAAAGGCCCGACGAGCAGGACGTACTGCACTCACCAAGCAGAAAACGGAAGCGGACGCGGCCCTCGCCGAAGCCGAAACCGCACACGCAGCAAAGCTGGATGAGATGAAGGCCGCATCAGATGCGAATCTGGCCAAGGCCCGCAGTTCAGGGCGTGCAGCACTCACCAAACAGAAATCGGAAGCGGACGCAGCCCTCGCCGAAGTCGAAAAGGCGAACGCAGCAAAGCTGGCCGATATGAAAGCCGCAGCGCAAGCGGAACTGGCAAAAGCCCGCAGTTCAGCGAGTGACGCGCTTGCCAAGCAAAAGTCGAGCAGCGACAGCGCATTGGCTGAAGCCAACGCCAAAACCAAGACTGCCGAGACCGCACGCAACGCGGTGCAGAGCAAATTGGATGATGCTGTCAAGTCGCTGAGCGGAAAAGATGAATCAATCGCCGATCTCACCGCCAGGGTCGCAAGCCTCAACAAGCAGGTTTCGGATTACGCCGTAGAAGAAAACAACCTGACCAAGAAGCTAACCGCCCTCACGGCTGAGCTGAAACAACAGCAATCGGATGCAGCAGCCGCACTCGCAGCGCATAAAGACGGCTCCAAGAAGGCGATGACGGAGCTGGAAAATGAGCTGTCCGATGCTCATTCGGCAGTTGAAGCCTACAAGGCCAAGCAGGAGTCGCTGGCGGCGGAGGTGATAAAGCTGAAGGAATACGCCCTGCTCCTCGACAAGGCGTCAAAAGCCGAAGCGGCCAAGGTCAAGAAGTTGGAAACCGAAGCCCGCGGCTTGAAGGCCGAACTGGCCAAGGCGAAAAAACCCAAGGGCGCCAAGACCACGACGAAAGACAGTTAAAGTCAGAACCCCTGAACGTTGTCCCAATCCGTGTTCAGCAGCCACTCCTTGAGCAACGTGACTTCCGGGTGGGCGCGGGATTGCTTGATCGGCACCAGCAGGTAGTGCGAGCGCTTTAAGTCCAGCGCGACAGCACACGGTTGCATGAGCCGCTTCGACATCAGGTATGGCCGGGCAAAACGCTCCAGCAGGATGGCGCAGCCCATGCCGGCGGCGGCAAGTTCGGCAGCGGCCAGAGAGGTATCGGTCCGATACCCGCTACTGGCGCGCGGCGTGCAACCGGCTTCGGACAGAACCCGCAGCCACAGGTCGCTTTGCCCGGCGATACTGATCATATGGGTGTCGGCCAGGCGGTCGAGGTCATCGGGGTCCTTCAGGTTTTCGGCAAATGACGGGCTGCATACGATCACCGCACGTTCGTCGGTCAGCCGGGTCGCTTCAAAGCCATTCCATTGCCCGTCACCGAAGCGGATGTCGATGTCGGCCGATTGCGTGTCCAGTGCATTCGCCCAGATCGACGACCAGGTGCGCACGTTGACCGCCGGATACAGCTCCTGAAAACCGCGCAGCCGAGATGCCAGACAAAGCACGGCAAACGAGATCGCCACGCGCACTGTGACCGATTGCTCGCCGATCGGCCCGAACAGCCCGCTTGAGGTCGCCAGCAACTCATCGAACGCACGCCGGATCGACGGCAGATAGGCATGCCCCATGTCGGTCAATTGCAAATGCCGCGGCCGGCGTTCGAACAAGGCAAAGCCAATCTGCCCCTCCAACGCTTTGATCTGGTAGCTGACCGCGGCCTGGCTGAGCCCGAGTTCTGCCGCCGCGGCGGTAAAACTCATGTGCCGGGCCGCCGCCTCGAACGACATCAGCCATTTCAGGGGCGGAAAGCGATAGCCCTTTTCGCGACGGTCTCCGGCCACGCACAACGCCTCCTATGTATCAATATTTTTATGTCTTAAGCCAATTTAACTTTGTTGGTTCGATTTGTTCAAGTGTCATACGTTGATTATCGAGGACACTCGAGGACGCACAACATGGACCAGACGGTGACCAAAGCATCGGGCGTTGCAGACACATCTGCCGGCACCGGCCCGGCGCCGGACGGCAATGCCGTCGCCCTGCGTTATGGCTTCATCGGTCTCGGCAATCTCGGCGCCAAACTGGCCCGCAGCCTTCTCAATGCCGGCTTCAACCTGACCGTGCACGATGCCAGCAAGGACGCCGCCCGGCCGCTGGTCGAGGCCGGCGCCGGCATGGTCGCGAGCCCGGCCGACCTGGCGGCTGGAGCCGACGCGGTGATCACCTGCCTGCCGTCTCCGGCCATATCGCAGCGCGTGCTGAGCGGGCCGGACGGGCTGTTGAGCGCGATGCGCCCCGGTTCGACCTGGATCGAGATGAGCACCGTTGGCGTCGACCAGATAAAGGCCATGGCCGCCGAGGCGCTGGCCGGCGGCATCGAGACCCTTGAAGCCCCGGTCACCGGTGGTGTGCACCGGGCCGCGGCCGGCGAGATCACCGTGCTGGTCGGCGGCAAGGCGGAGGTGCTGGCCAGGCACCGCGCCGCCTTCGATACCATGTGCGGACCGCTGTTCCATCTTGGTGAAATCGGTTCGGCATCGACCATCAAGGTGATCACCAACATGCTGGCCTTCGATCACCTGATCGCCGCCGGCGAGGCCATGCTGCTGGCCAGCAAGGCCGGCCTCGACATGCGCCAGTGCTACGAGGTGATCAAGGCAAGCTCCGGCACCAGCATCGAGTTCAACAGCGTGATGCCAGTCATCCTGAGCGGCACCTACGACACCAGTTTCACCATGGAGCTGGCCTGCAAGGACCTGCAGTTCGCCATGGATCTCGGCGAAAAACACGGTGTTTCACTCGCACTCTCCAGGCTTGTCGCAGACATGTTCCAACAGGGACGCGAGCACTATGGCCCCCAGGCCTGGACGGCAAATGTCGTCAGATCGATGGAAACCGCATCGGGCGTTTCATTGCGCGCCGACGGTTTCGCCAAAGTCATGACAGAAGGAGGAAGCATAGATGAACAGGATTACTGAACTAAAGGCCCTGCTGGCCGCCGGACGGATCAACAAGCGCCAGTTCATGCAGGGCGCCCTGGCCCTGGGCGTCAGCGCGGCCCTGGCGCCGTCCCTGATGAACGATGCCTTTGCATCCACACCCAAGCGCGGTGGTCACCTGAAGCTCGGTCTTGCCGGCGGCAACACCACCGATTCGCTCGACGGCGCGACCCTCGGCGACACATTCGCGATTGCCGTGTGCATGGGCGGCTGTTTCGACGCCCTGACCGAGATTGCCCCGGACGGCAGCCTGCGCGGCGAACTTGCCGAAAGCTGGGAAGCCTCCAAGGACGCCAAGACATGGACGTTCAAGTTGAAAAAGGGCGTCACCTTCCACAATGGCAAGTCGTTCGGCGCCGATGACGTCATCGAGACGATCAATCACCATCTCGACGATGCCTCGAAGTCTTCCGCCAAACCGATCGTCAAACCAATCGACAGCATGAAGAAGGATGACGATCACACCGTTGTATTCACGCTCAAGGACGGCAATGCCGACTTCCCTTACCTGCTTGCCGACTATCACCTGATGATGATGCCGGCCGGCATGAAGGCTGAAGCCATCGCCAAGGGCATCGGCACCGGTGGTTATGTTCTGGAACGCTTCGACCCGGGTGTTGCCGCAAACCTGAAGCGCAACCCCAACGACTATAATGATCAGCGCTGCTGGTTCGACTCCTTTGAGGTGATCGGCATCCGCGATGCCACCGCGCGCACCAACGCGCTGGTGACCGGTGCCGTCGACGCCATCAACCGCGTCGACCTGAAGACCGAGCACCTGCTCAACAAAAACCCGAATGTCTCGGTGTTCGAAGTGACCGGCAACCAGCATTACACCTTCCCGATGCTGACCGACATCGCCCCGTTCGACAACAACGACGTGCGCCTGGCGCTGAAGCTGGCGATCAACCGCGAGGAAATGGTCAAGAAGATCCTGCGCGGCCATGGCGCTGTCGGCAACGACGTGCCGATCGGTGCTGCCAACCGCTACCGGGCCGACCTGCCGCAACGTCCATACGATCCGGAAAAAGCGAAGTTCCACCTGAAGAAAGCCGGTCAGGAAAACCTCAAGGTGTCGCTGGCCACCGCCGATGCAGCCTTTGCCGGCGCCGTCGATGCAGCAGCGCTCTACAAGGAAAGTGCGGCTGCTGCCGGTATCGACATCACCATCGACCGGGTGTCCGGCGACGGCTACTGGGAAAACGTCTGGCGGCGCAAGCCCTGGTCTGCGGCCTACTGGTCCGGGCGCCCGACCGAGGACTGGATGTTCTCCACCGCCTATTCCGCCGGCGCCGACTGGAACGACACCCATTTCAGCAACGATCGCTTCCAGGCACTGCTCGTTGAGGCCCGTGCCGAACTGGACGAGACCAAGCGCGCCGGGATGTATGCTGAAATGCAGCAGATCGTTCACGACGAGGGCGGCGCCATCATTCCGATGTTCGCCAACTACGTCGATGCTGCGTCCTCCAAGCTTGCCCATGGACCGCACATCGGCAATGCCTGGATGCTCGATGGTACGCGTCTCACCGAACGTTGGTGGTTCGCATAAGCTCTTGCCCGGAAACCGGTCTGGTGCGAAACTTTCGCTAGGGCCGGTTTCCGGCGTTCAGATTTGGTTGCGCAATGCCCGGCGACAATTCACTTGCACCTTTCCTGAGAGCGGCCTCGGCGCACTATCGCGGGCACGACAGTGCCATTGCCGCGCATCTGGCGGCCACCCTGCCCGGCCTGTGCGATGCCGAGATCGTGGACCCGCCCACAGCCGCGCCGATGTCGGCCCATCTTCCGAGCATCCTTGCATCCGGCGACGGCCCGCTGCTCGACGAACTGGTCGGCATCGCACCGCAGCTGCACTGGCGCGTCCCAGGCCGCGGCCGTATCCCCGACGAGCTTGCAGCCAAAATGGCGGCCGTCGAGATCGTCGGGCCGTCGGGCATGATCCACACCGCGCAATGCCGCTTTGGCCTGTTCATTCAGGCGCCTGAATTCTTCTACCCCGAACACTGCCATGAAGCCGAAGAGCTTTATCTCATCCTTTCCGGCACCGCGCTGTGGGGCACCGACGAAACGCCGAGCCGGCCGGTGCCACCGGGGACGTTCATCCGCCACTCGAGTTGGCAAGCACATGTCATGGCCACGCGATCGCAACCGCTGCTGGCCATGTGGGGCTGGACGGGCAATCTCGACTTCGAGACCTACACCATGGGCCGCAAGCCAGTCTGATCCGGACGAACAGACCGACGATCTCGTCTGACAACAGGCCAAAGCGCGACAATCCGCGCCAGATGCCATGTGGCCGGGACAAATCGGTGCAACAATGTGCTAGGGTTATGGCTGTGGGCGAAACTGAAACATAATCGAGAGTGTTGCCATGCAAGGCGATCCCAAGGAATTCGAACTGAAGCTCGAGCTGAGCAAGACAAGAATGGAGGACGTGGCCGCGGCCGCGGCCTCAAAGCGGTTTGCGGTGGCCAATCCGCTGCGGCGAAAAACTCAGACGGTCTATTTCGACACCGCCGATCAGGCGCTTCGCCAAGCCGGCATCTCGATCCGGCTCAGGCGCAGCCAAGGCGCCTGGATGCAGTCGTTCAAGCACGGCACCGCCGTGCAAACCGGCATTTCCAATCCCACGGAAATCGAAACCCGGGTGCCCGACGGCAAACTGCAGCTCGATCGGATCCCCAGCGGCAAGGCCCGCAAGCAGTTGCGCAAGGTGATTGGCGACGACAAGCTAAAGCCGGTGTTCCGCACCGACTACATGCGCAGCACCTATCGGCTCAAGTCGGCGGACACCGACGTCGAATTGGCCCTTGATGACGGCAACATTGCTGCACAAGGCAAGAAGAAGCAGATCTGCGAGGCCGAACTCGAGCTGAAGGCCGGCGACGTCACCGCCATGCTGAAGATCGCCCAGCATCTGTTTGCCGGTGTTCCGTTCAACTTTTCCTCGTGCAGCAAGGCCGAGCGCGCCTACAGGTTGATCGCGCCGGATCTTCAAGAGACCGCCAAACCGGTCAAGGCATCGCGGCCGGAACTGAAAGCCAAGGACAGCGCGGCCGAGGCCTTTGCGCGCATTTGCCAGGCCTGTGCCGACCAGATCCTCAACAACTGGCAGGGCCTGCGGACCAGCGATGATCCCGAGTACGCCCACCAGATGCGGGTCGGCGTGCGCCGTCTGCGCACCGCATTGCGGGCTTTCCGCGGGGTGATCGACACCCCGGCAACCCGCGCCCTCAGCCGCGACCTGGCCCGGTTCGGCCGCCGGGTCGGCGAATTGCGCGACATCGACGTTCTGCTGGCCGACATCGTGCAGCCGGTCGAACTGTCATCGAAACTCGATAAGGGAGCCGGCCAGCTCGAGGCGCTGCTGGCCAAGCGGGTCAAGCGAATTCGCGAAGGCCTGCGCCGTGAGCTCAGACAGACCGGTTGGAACGCGCTCGTGCTTCAGGTGTCTCTATTGCCGCACGGTGCCGGCTGGGCCGATGCGCCACAACCGGACATCAAGATCAGCGAGCACGCCGCTGCCGCACTCGGGAAGTGCTGGAAGCGCGTGACCAAGCGCGCCTGCAGGCTTGACGACCTGTCGACAGAAGAACGCCACGAGCTGCGCAAAGACCTCAAGACTCTGCGCTATACGCTTGAATTTTTTGGCTCCCTACTGCCCACTGGCAAGAGCCGCAAGTTCATTGCCCGCTTGCGCAGCCTCCAGGACAGCTTCGGCTATCTCAATGATGTCGCTCTGGCTCAGACGCTGCCGGCGATCGTCGCCAACGCGGCACAGAAGAACCCGCAATTGCGTCAGATAGTCGGCGACGTTCTCACCTGGCACAACCGTGAAGCTGCAAACGCCTGGCAGAACACGCAAGAGCAATGGCGCCAGCTTGAAAAGCAGTCCAGACCCTGGGGCTGACCGCCCGGCCGGGGCTCACCCGTAACGGCCCTCGATGTAGTCGGCGGTTTCCTTCTGCGCCGGGGTGACGAACATCTCGTCGGTGCGGCTGTGTTCGACGACCTTGCCCAGCAGCATGAAGATGCATTCCTCGCTGGCGCGCCGCGCCTGGGCCATGTTGTGGGTCACGATCAGGATGGTGTAGTTCTCGCGCAGTTCCCAGATCAGTTCCTCGACCGCATTGGTGCCGGCCGGATCGAGCGCCGAACAGGGCTCGTCCATCAGCAGGACCGAGGGTTGCACCGGCAGCAGCCGGGCAATGCACAGCTTTTGCTGCTCTTCCAGCGACAGTTGCGTGGCGCTGTTGTCCAGACGGTCCTTGACCGTATCCCACAGCAGCACCTGGCGCAGCGCGGTCTCGACGATCTCATCCTGTTCGCTGCGGTGCAGGCGATTGCGGTCCTGAGCATGCAGCTTGTAACTAAAAATTATGTTGTCGCGGATCGACAGAGGCAGTGGATTGGGCCGCTGGAAGACCATCCCGACATGCTTGCGCAACTGGGTCAGGTTGACGCTTGCGCGGTAGACGTCATTGCCGAGCACATTGATCGTACCTTCAGTGGTGACATAGCCGAGGCGCTCGTTGATGCGGTTGATACTGCGCAGGAAGGTCGACTTGCCGCAGCCCGATGGTCCGATCAGCGAAGTGATCATGCCCCGGCGGATGTCGAGGTCGACATCGAACAAAGCCTGGAACGTGCCGTACCACAGGTTGAGATTGCGGGTTTCGATGGCGACATCCTCGATGGCGGGCGCCTGATCCACTCTTGCATCCATGGCCTTCGTCCTCTGCTTAACCGAACCGGCCGGCGATGTAATCGCTGGTCCGCTGGTCGGTGACGTTGCCGGAGAACAGGTCCTCGGTTTCGCCGATCTCGACACAATCGCCCATCAGGAAAAACGCCGTGCGATCGGCCAGCCGGCGGGCCTGCTGCACCAGGTTGGTGACCAGCACGATGGTGATCTCGTTTCGCAATTCTTTCAGGATGTCCTCGATGCGCATCGTGGTTACCGGGTCGACGGCGATCGAAAACTCATCGAGCATCAGCACCTCGGGTTCCTGCGACAGCGCCCTGGCGATGGTCAGGCGCTGCTGCTGACCGCCCGACAACAGGCTGCCGAGCGTCGTGAGGCGGTCCTTGACCTCGTCCCACAGGGCGGCACGGGTCAGGCAGCGCTCGACGATCTCGTCCAGATCGGCCTTGTTCTTGATGCCCCTCAGGCGCGGCGACATGGCAACATTGTCATAGACGCTCATCGGCAGCCCGACCGGCAGCGGAAACACCACCCCGATGCGGCTCCTCAGAGCATAGACATTGCGCAGCGTCCGGGTGTTGTGGCCATCGTAGAGCACTTCGCCGGTCACCTGCATGTTCTTGTTGAACATATCCATCCGGTTGATTGCCTTGAGAAACGACGTCTTGCCCGAGTTGGCCGGGCCGATGATGCCGAAGATCTCGTGCTCGCGAATGTCCAGGCTAACGTCACGCAGCGCCGACACACCGCCATAGCTGATGTTAAGGTCGCGTACCTCCAGCTTGTTGCTAGCGCGGGTCGTGTCGCGATGGGCTGACGAAGACAGACCGCTCGGCGCTTCAGGTGCTTGGGTTGCGGCTTGTTCTACCACTTCTTCTGTCCTCTCAGATACATGCGCAGGCCGATCGACAGGGCATTCATGAGCAGCACCATGCCGATCAGCACCAGGGCAACGCCATAGGGCAGATGTTCCGGCACGTTGGGAACCTGGGTCGCGACCACGAACAGATGCAGCGACAACGCCATGGTCTGGTCGAACACGCTTTCCGGCAAGAACGGCAGGAAGAACGCCGCGCCGGTAAACATGATCGGCGCGGTCTCGCCGGTGGTGCGCGACACCTCAAGGATGACGCCGGTGAGAATGCCGCTGACGGCATTCGGCAGCACGACCCTGCGGATGGTTTGCCAGCGCGTCGCACCCATGTTCCAGCACGCTTCACGGAAGGCAAGCGGCACCGCCTGCAGCGACTCGCGCGTCGCCACGATCACCACCGGCAGCGTCATGATGGCAAGCGTCAGGCTGGCCGCGAGAATGCTGGTGCCGAACTCGAAGAAAAGGACGAAAGCACCAACGCCGAACAGGGCGTGGACAATGGAAGGCACGCCTGCCAGGTTGATGATCGCCAAGTTGATGAAACGTGTCAGCCAGTTGTCGGGGGCATATTCACTGAGATAAAGCGCCGCGGCGACGCCCAGTGGCACTGACACCAGAAGCGCGACGGTAACCAGCCACACGGTGCCGACGAGCGCCGGAAAGATGCCGCCTGCAGTCATGCCGTTGGTCGGTTCGGAAAACAGGAACTCCCAGGAAATCGCCGGCCCGCCCTTCCACATCAGCATGCACAGGATGATGATCACCGGAATGATCAACAGCACCGTCATGCCGAAGAACAACAACTGGACGAGGAAATCGCGGTGCTCGTCGGAGACGTTCTGCTGGGTTGCCTTGAACATTGAGTCTGCCATCGTGCCCTACCCTTTGCGAATGCCGCGCACGATGAGATCGGCGGCCAGATTGATGATAAAAGTAATGACGAACAGGAAGATGCCGATGGTGAACAGCGCCTGGTAATGCTCGGACCCGACTGCGGTCTCGCCCAACTCGGCGGCAATCGTGGCGGTCAGCGCACGCACCGAATCGAAGATGCTGTCGGGAATGTTGATTGCATGGCCGGTTGCCATCAGCACCGCCATGGTCTCGCCGAAACCGCGCCCGACGCCCAGCAGCACGGCGCCCAGCAGTCCGTTCTTGGCTGCCGGCAGGACGACGCGAAAGACGATCTGCCCGCGGGTTGCGCCGAGCGCCTCGGCGGCTTCGCGATAGCGGTCGGGCACTGCCTTGAGGGCATCTTCGGCAATCGATGTCATGATCGGCGCGGCCATCAATCCGAGAATGATCCCGGCATTGAGCACGGTCAGCCCGACCGGGACATCGAACAAGTCGATGATCAACGGGTTCATGATCGTCAGCCCGATGAACCCCCACACGACGGAAGGGATGGCGGCGAGCAGTTCAACCAGAACCTTCAGCGCCTCGCGGGTCTTGCCGGTGGCGAACTCGGCGATGAAAATGGCTGCACCGAGCGAAAAAGGGATGGCCACGATCATCGCCAGCCCGGTGACACTGGCGGTACCGGCAATCATCGCCAGAATGCCGTAGGTCGGATTGTACTCGGAAGTCGGCCGCCAGCGTGGCGACGTCAGGAACTGACCCCAGTCGAGCTTGCCGACCGCGAAACCGAAACCCTCGCGGGTGATGAATACAAAGATGCCGATGATGAAAATAATCGCCGAGATGCCACCGATGAACACCAGAACCTGCACCGCCTTGTCGAGCAGCCAGGCGGCGGTGATGCGGTCGAATTCGTCCCGGCCACCGGCGCCGGTCTTGCTCGCCGTACCGGCACGCGTCTCGTTGATAGGGGCTGCCATGTCATGCACCCCGTTCGCCGTTGATCCGCTCGACCAGATCACGAATGCGCACGGTGAGTTCACGATAGATTGGATAGTAGACGTCGACTGCGTTGGAGTCGTCGATCTTGGTCGGCAGTTGCCCGATGTCCCAGTTGAGGAACAGAGTGTGGAACGGCTGATCCGGCAGGTATGATTTGGCCGAACCCTCCAGCGCGATCACCATGTCGAACTGGGCGATGTCGGCCATGTCTTTCGGCAACGGCCTGGCCGGATTGTCATGGCCAGACAGGCCATGCGCCGACATGAACTCGGCCAGCTTGGCCGGCATCGTCCTGGCCGGCTTGCTACCCATGCTGGAGAAATCGCAGGCATCGGCTGCGGTCTTGTTTCCAACCGCCTCGGCCAACTTGCTCTTGCAGTTATTCTTCTCGTCGATGAACAGCACGTTCAGTTTGCGCCGGGCCGGGCTTTCCCCGGTGATCGCAAACAGCGTCTCCTCGCAGATGTTCTCTGCCCGCGCGCTGACCCGTTCCAGCTTGGAGAACACCACCGAGAGAATCAGCAGGTCGCGCAGGCGTTTGGGCTGCTTGGCGCTCTGCTCGGACAGGCTCTGGAACACCTGGTCGAAGGCGCGCCGCACCCGCGCCGACACCCCGATGGTCTGGCGCGCCAGTTCGGCATCGTTGACGGTGAAGGCCTTGATGGCCCGGCGCAGGATGTTCTGGCTGTCGCTGGCCATGGTGACGATGGTGCCGCGAAAGCCGTTTTCCGGCGGCTCGGAAAGCTGCAAGGCCTCACGGGCAATCGTCGTGGCATGGTCGCCGATCCGCTCGAGTTCAGCATTGAGCCGCAACAGCGAGGAAATCAGGCGCAAATGCCCGGCCGACGGCAGATGTAACGCCAGAAACCGGTGGCACATGCTGTCGATCTGTTCGAAACCACGATTGACCGCATTGTCGTCAAGAATGACGTCGTTGGCCAGATCGGAATTGCCGTCCAGCACCGCCTTGACGGCCCGTTCAAGGGCTGTGTCGACTTGCCTGCCGACCCCTGCCACATGCTCTCGTATTGCGGCCAGATCATTGGCCAGACGTTCGTCGTAAAGCGCCATCCCGCTCAACTCCACAAATTGGCGGGTGCGGGTTGGTTAGGCCCGCACCTCGTTATCATTGTTTCAGACTGGCGCTACTCGCACTTGACATCGCGGGCCGGGGCATAGCCCTTCTTCAGGATGATGCACTGGCCGACGTCGCTCAGGATCCAGTCAAGATACTTCTTGATCTCACCTTGCGGCTCACCGTCGGTGTACATGAACAGCGGCCGGGCGATCGGGTAGCTGCGGTCGGACGCCGTGGCGACGGACGGTGCCACACAGGGCTTGTCGTCGGCACCTTTGATGCAGGCCATCTTGATGTGGCTGGTGGCATAGGCAAGACCGCTGTAACCGATGGCGCACGGGGTCTTCTCGACCAGATCGACGACGTCCTTGGAACCGTGCATATCGCGGGTGCCGAGCTTGAAGTCGCGCTTTTTGCCGAGCACCGCCTTGCGGAAGTAGGCATAGGTGCCGGAGTTGTTCTGGCGGCTGACAACCACCATTTCCTGATCCTTACAGCCCGGCACTTCGGCACCGAGATCGCCCCAGTTCGCGGTTGCGCCATCCTCGCCGTACACTTCGGCAAGCTGAGAGATCGACATTTCCGAGATCGGGTTGTCCTGGTGCAGGAACACCGCCAGCGCATCATAACCGACAACGTGCTCGATCGGATTCTGACCCTTGGACTTGGCCAGCGCCAGTTCTTTTTCCTTCATCGCCCGGCTGGCGTTGGCGACATCCACGGTGCCGTTGATCATCGCCGCAATGCCGGTGCCCGATCCACCGCCGCTGACGGCGACGGCCACATCCGGATTGACTTCGCGATAGGCTTCCGCCCAGGCCTGGGCGACGTTGACCAGCGTGTCCGATCCCTTGTTCTGGATCAGCGTGCGGGCATCGGCCTGCGCGGTGGCGAAAAGCGCCCCAGCGGCCACGGCAATAGAAAGGAGTTTAGTTTTCATCACGAGCTCCCCTGATGAATTTTCTGATTTTCGATCAGCGGAAGCTAGCGCTCGAATGTGCGGTGAATTTAAAGCCTATGTTAAGATTGCGTTAAACGAGAGCATCCACCGGCCGGCAGATCACTGCGCAACCGCCCTGCCGCGCCGCGCAACGGCCCCGCCATGCGCCTCCTTTGGCTCTGCAGTCGTGACTCGCACGGAAGGGAACCGGCAGGTGAACGTGCTGCCTTCACCGACCGTGGAGGCAATCAGCAGGTCGGCGCCATGACGCTCCAGACCGTGCTTGACGATGGCCAGCCCGAGGCCAGTGCCGCCGCTTTCGCGCGACCGACCGGGATCGACACGATAGAACCGTTCGGTCAGCCGCGACAGATGGTTGGATGCGATGCCGCGTCCGTTGTCAGTGACGCAAAACACCGCCTCGCCATCATCGCGCAGCCATTGCACCTCGATGCGGGTGCCCGCTCCGGAATGCTTAACCGCGTTGAATATCAGATTTGCGAACACCATGCGCAGAATGGCATCGTTGCCGAGCAGGCCCAGACTGCGGTCGATGCGCGCGACGATCTCATGGTCGTCAAACACTTCCAGCTGGCGGGCCTGGTCGATCGTGGTATCGATGACGTCCGGCACGGCAACGGCGGTGGTGCGCGATGCCCGCTCGGTGAACTCCACCCGCGACAGATCGAGCAGATCCTCAACCAGGCCCTGCATGCGCACCGCCTGCTGGT
>JAHEJE010000280.1 GCA_024639035.1 Alphaproteobacteria bacterium | reverse complement strand
GATTGCGGCCTCATCGATCACCGGCTCGGTGTTCGGCATGACGATCATCGTCGTGACGCCACCGGCGGCGGCGGCCTGCGAGGCGGTTTCCAGGGTCTCGCGGTACTCATTGCCCGGTTCACCGGTGAACACCCGCATGTCGATCAGGCCCGGGATCAGCAGCTTGCCGGTGCAGTCGGTGATCTGGGTTGTGTTGGTCAGGCTGGCGCGGGTGACCTCGGGGCCGCTGGCGACGATGCGGCCGTCGGCGATGACCAGACCGCCGGTTGCGTCCTGGCTCTGGCGCGGATCGATCAGCCGGGCGTTGATGAAGGCCCGGCGGGTGGCATCGCCGCGAATGTCGGTGTCATAGGGCATCAGGCATTGCCTCCGCCGGGCAGGTTGCGGGCGAGGGCATCGAGGACCGCCATGCGCACGGCGACACCCATTTCGACCTGCTCGCGAATAACCGACTGGGCGCCGTCGGCCACTTCGGAATCGATTTCCACGCCGCGGTTCATCGGGCCGGGGTGCATGACAAGGGCGTCGGGTTTTGCCCCGGCGAGCTTTTGCGCATCGAGACCGAAGAAGTGATAATACTCCCGGGTCGAAGGCACGTAGCTGCCGTTCATGCGTTCAAGCTGCAAGCGCAGCATCATCACCACATCGGCGCCTTTCAGGCCCTGCTGCATGTCCTGATAAACTTCCGGACCGAGCCGGTCGACGTCGGCGGGCAGCAGGGTCGAGGGTGCCACCAGGCGGACATAGGCGCCCATCTTCTGCAACAGATGAATATTGGAGCGGGCGACGCGCGAATGGGCAACGTCGCCGCAAATCGCCACGTTGAGCCCTTGCAGCCTGCCGGTCCGGCGGCGGATGGTCAGGGCATCGAGAAGCGCCTGTGTGGGGTGTTCGTGCTGGCCGTCGCCGGCGTTGATCACGGCGCAGCCGACCTTCTGGGCCAGGAGTTCGGCAGCGCCGGAGGCGTGATGGCGTACCACGAGGATATCCGGCTGCATGGCATTGAGCGTTACCGCCGTGTCGATCAGCGTTTCGCCCTTGGAGACCGAGGACGATTTGATCGACATGTTCATGACATCGGCACCGAGGCGCTTGCCGGCGAGTTCGAAGGAACTCTGGGTGCGGGTCGAGGCTTCAAAGAACAGGTTGATGTGGGTGCGCCCGCGCAGAACCGACTGCTTCTTCTCAACCTCCCGGTTGAGTTCGACATAGCGGTCGGCCAGATCGAGCAGGGCGGTGATCTCTGCAGGAGAGATGTCCTCGATGGCGAGCAGATGCCGGCCGGACAGGATTGGTTTTGGAGGCGAACTGGAATTGGTCATTAAAACCGGGTCTATAGGGGCGAACTTGGCTTATGGCAAGCCTTGTCGTCACGTTGCAGTGAATAACTCCGGTTTGCCGGGTGGATACCAAGTTGGCTGTTTCGTTTTCGGCTGATTGTGCTAGATTTTGCAATCAAGGTGAGGGCCTTGAGGAGGTGGCGATATGAACTCGGCACTTTTGGGTTTGGCGGACGACACGTTCAACCAACCCCCGCCGCTCACCGACTACAACCTGTTTTGCAGCGATCAGAGCCTGCGCCGCACGCTCAGGCGCGAAAACGCTCCGGTCGATGAGGACGGGTTGACTGCGTTCGGGGCCGTGGCGGGCAGCGCCGGGACCGCCGAACTGGCGCGTCTGGCCAACCAGGAACTGCCCCAGCTCAAACAGTTCAGCGACAGCGGCGAACGTGTCGATCGCGTCGAGTTCCACCCGGCGTGGCATTCGCTGATGTCGATCAGCGCCCGCCAGGGCCTGCACCATGGCGCCTGGCCGGACTTCAGGCCCGACCTGCCAGACGGCAAGGGTGCCAACGTCACCCGCGCTGCGGCGTTCTACATGGCCGCGCAGATGGAAAGCGGACATACGTGTCCGATCACCATGACCAACGCGGTGGTCGCGACCCTGAAGCAGCAGCCGGATGTCGCCGAACCGTGGCTGAGCAAGATTGCGGTTGCCGACTACGACGGTGCCTTTGCGCCGATCGAACAGAAGCGCGCGGCGACAATCGGCATGGGCATGACCGAAAAACAAGGCGGGACCGATGTGCGCACCAACACCACCCAGGCCATTCCGGTCGATGGCGAGGGGCCGGGCCGGGAGTATCTGCTGACCGGCCACAAGTGGTTTCTCTCGGCACCGATGTGCGATGCTTTTCTGGTTCTGGCCCAGGCGCCGGGCGGGCTGTCGTGCTTTCTGCTGCCGCGATTTCTGCCCGACGGTACGCAGAACCGCATTCTGATCCAGCGGCTGAAGGACAAGATCGGCAATCGTTCGAATGCCTCAAGCGAAGTCGAATTCGAACGCACCCACGCCTGGATGGTCGGCGAAGAGGGCAGGGGCATTGCGACCATCATCAATATGGTGACCTACACCCGGCTCGATTGCGCCATCGCCTCGGCGGCGATGATGCGCCAGTCATTCGCCAATGTGGTGCACCATGTCTCGCACCGCGTGGTGTTCCAGAAAAAGCTGATCGATCACGCGCTGATGCGCCAGGTGGTGGCCGATATGGCGCTCGACCAGGAGGCGGCATCGGCACTGGTGTTCCGGCTGGCGCGGGCGTTCGACGGTGCCGCCGACGATCCGCGCGAGGCTGCGTTTGCCCGCATCATGGCGCCGGTGGCGAAGTTCTGGGTGTGCAAGATGCTGCCCGGCTTTGCCTGTGAGGCGGTGGAGTGTCTGGGCGGCAACGGTTACGTCGAGGACGGACCGATGGCGCGGCTGTACCGCGAGGCGCCGCTGAATGCGATCTGGGAGGGTTCTGGCAACGTCATGTGCCTCGATGTTCTGCGCGCCGTCAACAAGGACCGGGAGGGCTTTGCCCTGTTGTTCGATGGCCTGATCGAGTGTGCGAACGGTGAGGCCAGGCTGGCCAATTCGGTGGAAAAACTGCGCAACCGGTTTGCCAACCCGTCCGGACTCGAGGCCGACATGCGCTATGTGGTCGAGCGCATGGCCCAGACCGTGGCCGCATGTCTTATGGTCAAGGACGCCCCTGAAGCGCTGAGCGATGCGTTCATCTGCAGCCGGGTGCGCGGTGGTTTCCGGCACAACTACGGATCGCTGCGCGGCGCCGATGTGTCGACGATCATCGAAGCCACCAGACCGATACTTTAGCCGGCGGCCCAGACCAGCACCGGTATGGTGAGGAATGATATGACCGTTTGCAGCGTTGTCGTTGCTGCCTGAAGCGGGGCATCGCCACCCATCTGCTTGGCCAGCAGGTAGCCGTTCATCGCTGTCGGCACCGAAGCGCAGATGATGGCGACGGCAAAGCTGACGCCGGACAGCCCGAACAGGAAGGCGTAACCGGTCACCAGCGCCGGCATGATCAGCAGTTTGGTGATCGTTCCGAACACCGCCGGAAGCCGCGGCGGCAGTGTGTAGCGCAGCAGCAGGCCGGCGCCGACCATCAGTAGCCCGGTGCCGAGGGCCGCGCCGCCCAAAAGGTCGAGCGTGGTCATCAGGGGTTTGTAGATCGGAATATGCAGCAGATTGATGGCCAACCCGATGATGGTGGCCCAGATGAAGGGGTTGCGGAAGACGATGTAGAGCGTGCGGCGCCACGACGGCACCTGGTCGCTGGCGAACTTGGCCAGCACGATCACGTTGAGCGCGTTGGCCAG
>JAHEJE010000279.1 GCA_024639035.1 Alphaproteobacteria bacterium | reverse complement strand
TACGGACTGGTGGTAAATTACTCGGTCTTGCCCTAACATGAGCCCATGAGCGGATTTTTCAGACGGCTTTTCGGTGGTGGCGGAGCATCGGGTGGCGGCGGCAAGGCGGCCGATCCGGTGGTCTATAACGGCTACATCATCCGCCCGGCGCCGAAACAGGGCGACAGCCATTACAACATCGCCGGCACCATCGTGCGCGAGGACGATCCCGAAGGCGAGGCGCACAAGTTCATCCGTGCCGACACCTATGCCACGGTGGAGGATGCGGTCACCTGGACGGTGCGCAAGGCCCGACAGATCATCGATGAACGGGGTGACAGCCTGATCCCCAAGAAGCAATAGCAGGAAACAACCGATGGCAACGCTTCAGGAAGTTCCCGCCCGGCGCGGCAAGGCGGTGCGGGTGAACGCCGGCCAGGCGATCAAGATCATCAACACGCACGGCACCCAGGTGGTGGACTTCTGGGCCTTCGTGGCCGGCCACCTGACCGAATACGCCGGCATGGAACACTGCCGGGCGACCTGGAAGCGGCTGTTTCCGGTGACCGGCGATCATCTTTATTCCAACCGCCGCCGGCCGCTGATGACGCTGGAGGAAGACACCTCGCCAGGCCGCCACGACACGCTGATGGCACCGTGCGACAACGAGCGCTACGGCCTGCTCGGGTGCACCGAGTACCACGACAACTGCAAGGACAACATGCACGCCGGGCTGGCCGAGCTGGGCATCACCGTGCCGTTCACGCCGGACAGCCTGAACCTGTTCATGAACATTCCCTGGCAGCAGGACGGCTCGCTGTCGTTCGACCCTGCCCTGTCGAAGCCAGGCGACCATGTGGTGTTGCGGGCGGTGATCGACGTCATCGCCGTGATGTCGGCCTGCCCGCAGGATATCCTCGACATCAACAGCCAGACGCCGGTCGAGGCGCATTTTGAGGTCATGGAGTAGCAATGAAAGTCTTTCTCATAACCGGCGCATCCACCGGAATCGGCGAAGCATCTGCACGGCACGCAGTGGATGCCGGATACCGCGTTGTGCTGGCAGCGAGGTCCAAAGACAAATTAGCCGCGCTCGCTGAAGACCTCGGCGGACCGGACGTGGCGCTTGCCGTTACCTGCGACGTCACCGACTTCGCCAGCCAACAGGCGATGGCCGCTGCGGCAATCGATCACTTCGGACAGATCGACGTCGTGTTCGCCAATGCCGGGGTTGGCGCATCAGGTGCCGGCACCGAAGCCGGCAATGTCGACAACTGGCGTGACATGGTGCTGACCAATGTGCTCGGCGTGACGTACACTGCCAAGGCCTGCCTGGAACACCTCACGGCGAGCCGCGGCCACCTGCTGCTCACCGGCTCGCGCGCCGGGCGGATTATCCTCAAGGGCTCGGTCTACGGCGCAACCAAGTGGGCTGTCGCCGGATACGCCAGCAACCTGCGCGAGGAACTCAACCCGCGCGGCATCCGTGTCACCCTGATCGAACCCGGTCTCACCGACACGCCGTTCTTCGATGACGCCAAACCGGACGGCCTGACCGCCGATGATGTGGCGCGCGGTGTGATCTATGCTGTTCAACAACCCGAAAGCGTCAACGTTGGCGATGTGCTGATCACGCCGATGCCGCGGTGAACAGCCTAGGGTCAGGACTCATTAGGCTGACAGAAGACCAGTTTGTTGCCGAACGGGTCACCGATCATGATTTCGCGGTGACCCCATGTCTGGTCGTGAATATCCGGACGGGAATACTTGTACGCCTTGGCCGTAAGTTCGGCATGTAGCGCGTCGATATCGCTGACCTGCACACGCACCCGTCCGCCAGGCGCGCCGTCGCCGTGGTGTTCGCTCAAGTGCAATTCGAAACCGTCACGCGACAAGCCGAGATAGAGCGGTGCGTCGTCCGCAAAACGATGCTCGAAATCTATATCGAAGCCGAGAAAATCGACATAGAACTCGCGTGCCTTTGCTTCATCGAAGCTCCGGAAAATCGGCACCGCCGGCGCAAACTCTATCATGGTCATCCCATCCACTTCTGACGCATCGTGACCAACTCCTCCGAGGCTGTCGGGTGGACGGCCATGGTGGCGTCGAAGTCGGCCTTGGTGGCGCCCATTTTCAGCGAGATGCCGAGGAGCTGGGCCATTTCGCCGGCATCGGGGCCGACGATGTGGCAGCCGAGCACCCGGTCGGTTTTCCGGTCGACGATGAGCTTCATCAGCATCTTTTCGTCGCCGCCGCCAAGCGTTGCCTTCATCGGGCGGAAGGTGGACTTGTAGATGTCGACCTCGCCATGGGCGGCGCGGGCTTCGGCCTCGGTCATGCCGACGGTGCCGATTTCCGGCTGTGCGAACACCGCTGTCGGGATCAGGCCATGGTCGACGGCCGTTGGCTTGCCGCCGAACACGGTGTCGGCGAAGGCATGGCCCTCGCGGATCGCCACCGGGGTCAGGTTGACCCGGTTGGTGACGTCGCCGACGGCGTAGATGTGATCGACATTGGTCTTGGAGAAGCTGTCGACCCTGATGGCGCCCTTGCCGTCGGTCTCAATGCCGGCGTGGTTCAGTCCGAGACCCTCGGTGTACGGGCTGCGGCCGATGGCGAACATGATCTGGTCGGCCTTCAGCACCTCGCCGCTGGTCAATGTGCCCTCAAGGCCGTCCGCCGTTTTCTCGATCTTGGTGAAGATCTGGCCGACGATGACGTTGAGGCCCTTCTTGCCGGCTTCGGTTGCAACGTGATCGCGCACGTCATCATCGAACCCGCGCAGGATCTGTTCGCCGCGATAGAGCAGTGTGGTCTCGGCGCCAAGCCCATTGAAGATGCCGGCGAATTCCACGGCGATATAACCGCCTCCGGCGACCACGACGCGGCGTGGCAGGTCATCGAGATGCAGGGCTTCGTTGGAGGTGATGACGTGCTCGACACCGGGCAGGCTTTCATCGACGAACGGCCGGCCACCGGTGGCGATCAGGATGTATTTGGCCGTGACGTGGCGGTCCTCGGCGGGGATGTGCACCGAGTGGGCATCGCGCAGTTCGGCGCGCGAGTGGAACATGTCGACGCCGGAGCCTTCAAGCAGGCTGATGTAGACACCGTTCAAACGGTCGATCTCGGCATCCTTATTGGCGATGAGTTGTTTCCAGTCGAAACGCGGTTCGCCGATGTTCCAGCCGAAGCCCGGCGCCTGCTTGAAATCGCCGGTGAACTTGGAGGCATAGACCAGCAACTTCTTGGGCACGCACCCTCGGATCACACATGTGCCGCCCATCCGGTACTCTTCAGCCACGGCAACTTTTGCCCCGTAACCCGCAGCGATCCGCGCCGCGCGGACCCCGCCGGAACCGCCACCGATGACGAACAGGTCGTAGTCGTAGTCGCTCATAGCTAGCTATGCCACTTGTCTATCTTGATGGTCTTCAATCCGTCCGGCGTTCCTAGCAAGGCCATATCGGCCAAGCGAATAAACAGGCCGTGATCGACGACCCCGGCGATGGACTTGAGAACGAAGGCGAGGTCCTTGGCGGTTTCGATGCGGCCGAAGGCGCAGTCGTAGATGAGGTTGGAGTTGTCGGTGACGAATGGTTCGCCGTCGCGCATACGTAAGCTGATCTCACCTTCGCAACCGCACGCCCAGGCAGCCTGCTTGATCTTGCGGCGGGTGGCCTCATGGGCGAA
>JAHEJE010000278.1 GCA_024639035.1 Alphaproteobacteria bacterium | reverse complement strand
AGTGCTTCAGCCTTGGCGTTGGTGAAGGCCTGGGCCCTCGGGTCAAGCCCAAGGGACGCAATCTTTTGCGGTGAAATCTCCTGCGACAACCACTTATTTGAGCCTGCCAGCGTTACTCCCGCGCCGGCCAGCATGGCGGTGACGAAGGGTTTGATGTGTTCGCGGTTGGCGAGGGTGTAGCCTGGCGGCGGGTCGTCGAGGGCGACGCCGAAGGCGGTGTCGCTGGCGGTGGTGACGGCCGCGGTGCCCCGGGTCAGGGCGGCGATCTTGGTGGCCAGGCGGTTGGCGCCGTTGTGGCCGCCAAGGACGGGCACGACGGAGACGCCGTTTTCGGACACGGCAACGACCGGGGGCTCCAAGGTCTTGTCGCCGAGCCTCTTGCCGAGGATGCGCACCAGGATACCTGCAGCGCAGATGGCGACGATGGGGTGGCCGGCGATGAACAGGGCGGTCAGGTGTTCGGGGAATTTGCCGTACACAATGCCGGCATTGCTGTTTTGCGGGCCGTGGACCTTGCCGGCGAGATGTTCGGCGATCTTCTCGGCCAAAGGCAGGGCGGTCGGTTGCAGGATCACCACCGCCACCTGTTTTTCGGCGGCTACCATGGCTCGTCACCCCTGTAGACCAGGATGGTGGAGAAATATGGCCGCTCACCTTCCGGAATGTCGTTCAACGCGGTGATCTTTTCGTCGTCGCGGGTGGCGGCTTCGATGATCGTGGCGCGCTCGGCCAGGCCAAGCTGGCGCAGCACCGTGCGGACCTTTTCGAAGTGGCGGCCGACCTTGATGATGGCGACGGCTTCGGCGGTTTCGATCTCGGCCTTGAGGCGGGCTGCGGGCAGCGGGGCTGGCAGAACTTTGAGGATGTCGTTGCGGGCGGCCAGCGGCCGGGCGATCTGCGCCGCGGACGCCGTCAGCGACGAAACGCCGGGCACGATGACGGTCTTGTAGGTCTCGGCCATGCGCGAATACAGGTACATAAAGCTGCCGTAGAAGAACGGATCGCCCTCGCACAAAAAGGCGATATGGCGGCCTTCGTTGAGGTGACCGGCGATCTTCAGGGCCGCGGCATCGTAGGCGGCCTGGGCCGGCGCGCGCTCGCTGCGCATCGGTATCTCGATGGGCAGTTCGGTTGCGTCTTCGGGGATGAAGGGTGCGCAGATCTTGCGGGCCAGGCTGTCGCCGCTGTCGCCAACCGGATAGGCGATGACATCGCAATTGGAGATCAGCCGCCAGGCCCGCAAAGTCAGCAGTTCCGGATCGCCCGGACCGATGCCGAGGCCGAACAATGTGCCCTTCGTGGTCATGGTTTTGACACTCGCCATTGGGTCACGGTCATGCGCGGGCGCATGGCGCGCTTCGAACCGACCTGCGTGAGGTATTCGATGCCGATGCGGACCAACTCACCGCCATGTTCGGCTTGCAGTGCGGTGAGGCGGGACTCGCCCTCCAGCGTCACGGCATTGGCGACCAGGCGGCCGTGCGGCTTTAGGGTTGTCCAGCAGGTTTCGAACAGGGCCGCGTTGGCGACATCGCCGCCGATGAATATGGCGTCGGGGGCGGGTTGGCCTGCGAGGGTCTCGGGCAGGTCGCCCGGGATGATCTTGAGCATCGGTGTGCCGAGTTGGTCGCGGTTTCTGGCGATCATCGCCAGGCGGGCCTCGTTGCGTTCGAAGGCTATCGCGCGGGCGTGGGGTGCGGCGCGCATCCACTCGATGGCGATGGAGCCGCAGCCGGCGCCTGCGTCCCACAGCACGGCGTGTGGGGTGGGGGCGAGTGCGGCGAGGGTGGCGGCGCGCACCTCGCGCTTGGTCAATTGGCCGTCGTGCTGGAAGGCATCGTCGGGCAGGCCGGCGGTGCGCGGCAGGATTTGCGCCGTCGGCCCGGGGATGCAGTGGACGGCGAGGGTTAGGAGGTCGGCAAACGGTTCCTTGGGGAGCGTGGCAGGGGTGAAATCGCGCCGCGCTTCGCGCGCGCCGCCGCCCATGTGTTCAAGCGCGGTCATGGGGCTGTCTGGGTAGCCGCGGGTGATGAGGCGGCGGGCGACTTCGCGGACGCTCGCGTCGCCTTCGGTCAGCGCAATAAAGCGGGAGTGCGGCTGGATGTAGGGTTCGGTGGCGCTGTCGTCGCGGCCGTGCAGGGTGAAGGTCTCGACATCGGGCAGTGACCAGCCCATGCGGGCGGCGGCGAGCGCGAATGACGACAGGTTGGGAAGAATGCGAATTTCTTCGATGGGGAAGTGTTCGAGCAGCTTGCGGGCGACGCCGTAGTTGAGCGGGTCGCCGGTGGCCAGCACGACGACGCGCTTGCCGCGGTGGGCGGCAAGTTCCGGGATCATCGGAGAGAACGGGCGCGGCCAGGCAAGGCGCTGGGCGCCACCATCCGGTACGAAAGCCAGCAGTCGCTCGGAACCGACAAGCACCTCTGCCTCATCGACGATGGCGCGGGTGGCGGGCGGCAGACTTTTGAGACCATTCGCGCCTACGCCGACGACTGTGAGCCAGCGGGTGGTCATTGCCGATGCCGCGCGAACAGGGCGTTGAAGGCGCCGGCGGCCATGGCCGAACCACCGCGGCGGCCAAGGACGGTGGCATAGGGAATGCCGCGCGGGTTGGCGTGGAGTTCGGCCTTGGAGTCTGCGGCGCCGACGAAGCCGACGGGCATGGCGATGATGGCGGCGGGTTTTGGGGCGCCGGCGTCAATCATTTCAAGCAGGGCGAACAGGGCGGTGGGGGCGTTGCCGATGACGACGACGCTACCGGCGAGGTGCTCGCGCCACAGCGAAACGGCGGCGGCGGAACGGGTGATGGACTGCTCCCGGCCAATGGTGGCGGCGCGGGGATCGTTCAGGGTGCAGATGATCTCCGTGGCGTCGGGCAGATTGCGGCGGATGATGGCGGAACGGACCATCTCACAATCGGCGAGAACCGGCTTGCCGGCGGCAATGGCGGCGCTGGCGGCATCCGGTTGCTCCTCGGCGATACGCAGGTCGTCAAGGATGTCGATCATGCCGCAGGCATGGATCAGTCGCACCGCGATCGGCTGAACGGCCTCGGGGAGGGCGTCGATGTGCGTTTCCTCGCGGATGATGGCGAAGGAGCGCTCATAGATGGCGTCGGGGTCTTTGAGGTAGGTGAGGGGCATGGGAATTGGATGTCAATCCGGCTTGTTGAGTTGCTTTCCTCGGGCTTGACCCGAGGACCCATGGTGCCACGTCTCAGACTTCGTTTCGGGTTCAGGCATGGACCCTCGGGTCAAGCCCGAGGGACGCAAATTTCCAAAACTGGCGTTGCCCATAGTCACCCCTTCTTCATACTGTTCGGCCCGAGTGGGTGATCCGCATGGGGGTAGGGGTGGTGGGCATGGGCGTGGTCATGCCCGTGATCGTGATCGTTATCATGACTGTGACTGTGCGCCTGTTCCTGACAGGCGCCGGTGCATTCGCCGTCGCACAGGGTGCAGCCGGCGCCGACGCCTTCGACGTGATGGTGGTGGCTTTCCTGGGGCAGGCCGATCTCGGCCTCGAAGCCGAGCACCTGGGCGCGGTACTTGCACAGGCCGCAGTTCATCAGGTTTTCGCCGGTGAGGATCTGCTCGACGCGCTGCTTGAAGGTCTCCATCACCATCGGGTGGTCGTTGAGGTAGGGGGCCTTGAGGAATTCGATTTCCGGATGGTCGGCGGCGACCAGTTCCATGT
>JAHEJE010000035.1 GCA_024639035.1 Alphaproteobacteria bacterium | reverse complement strand
TTCGCCCATCTGGTGCGTTGCAGCGCTTGCCCGATGCACCGCATCGCGCTGCGCACTGCGCCTGCCATATGAACGAATTTGGCTCCATCAAGTGATCCCGTATGATCGAAAAGTGCTCTAACAGGCGGTCGCGACTGGTCTTGAGGTGTCCTGCGCATCCTCGTCGGTCTGCCCGGTTCGGCTGCGGAAGTCGTCGAGTACGCTTGCTGCCAATTCGCTTGCCGGTTGCGGCCTGCCTAGCAGGTAGCCCTGGCCGGTATCGCAGCCGAGGCTGGTGAGATATTCGAGCTGTTCAACGGTCTCGATGCCTTCGGCGGTGATCGGCAGCTTCATTGTGCGGGCCAGCTCAACGATTGTCGTCAGAATACCGGCGGCCTGGTCGTTGGTGCCCATGCCGGCGACGAACGAGCGGTCTATCTTGATCCGGTCGAACGGAAACTGCCAGAGATAGCTCAAGCTGGAATAGCCGGTTCCGAAATCGTCGAGGGCGATCCTGACGCCGGCCCTTTGCAGCTCAATAAGTTGCGCCCGGGTTGTGCTGGTATCCTCCAGAAGCAAGCCTTCAGTGACCTCAAGCTCCAGCCGTTCGGGCGCCAGACCCGATGTGTCCAGGGCCTCGCGCACGATTTTGGCCAGATCGGCATTGTCGAACTGAGCCGGCGACAGATTGACCGCAATGCCAAGCTGTTCAGGCCATTGGACAGCGGTTTGGCATGCGGTCCTGATGACCCAGGTTCCCAGTTGATGGATGCGATGGAGCGATTCCGCAACGGGGATGAATTTTTCCGGCGAGACGAAGTCGCCGTTGTCGTCGCGCATTCTGACCAAGGCCTCAAAGCCGCTCAGACGGCGCGCCTTCAGGTCGAACAGCGGCTGAAAGAACAGCTCGAAGCGCTCTTCGTCGCAAGCCCTTTCAACGAGGGTCTCCAAACTGTGCAATTCGGAAAAGTCGGCGGCGGTTTCGCTATCGTAAAACCTGTGCCGGTTGCCACCCTTCTCATGGGCGATGAACTGCGCCAGATCGGCGCGCTTGAGCAGTGTCTGGACATCGGTGCCGTCGGTGGGCGTCATGGCGATGCCGACACTTGACTTGGGCTGGATGCGATTGCTCTGAACCGTAATCGGCGCCGACAGCGCGTCGTTGATCTTGCGGGCCCAGTCTGCTGTGTCTTCGCGTCCCGACATGCGAGGAAAGAAGACGCCAAAGGTATTGCCGCTCAAGCGTGCGGCGAAGCCATGGCTGTCGGACAGCCTGTGCAGTGTGTCGGCGACGTTGCGCAAGACCTCGTCGGCGCAGCGGTGGCCGAACACATCGTTGATCTCGCGAAAGCGATCAATCTTGATGACCAGGACTGCTGCGTTGAATTCCGCGTTTGCGAGTTGCGGAATGCTGCTTTCGAGTTCCTCGACAAAGCCGATGCGCGACGGCAGGCCGGTCAATTCATCATGCCGGCTCAACGCGATGGAGTGCTGCTTGGCAGCGCGGGTCAACAGTGTGTAGAGGAACCAGCATCCCAGCAGCGCCAGGTTGACGAGCACGAGAATTTCCACTGCCCCGGCCGTGGCCGCCTTGACATAGAGGTTGCTCAATTGCCGCTGATTTACGGTCACGGTAACCGAGCCGACCGTCTTGTCGGCCATCACGATCGGTGCGTTGGCCGCAAACACGGAGCTGCCTGGCTGCGGACCTGCGGTATTCGCGGCCAAGGCGTCGGCTGTGTCGGCGGGGCGATAGGTAAAGGCTGGATCGCCGTTGGCGTCGAAGACGATGAAGCTGCGAATTCTGTTGAAGCGATTGCCGCGCGCATAAATCTCCAGCTCATCTGCCGTCGGCGCCCGGCGGCCAATGGCGGCATTGATGTCGGGGATCGTTTCCACCAGATAGGTGGCCCAGTTCCCGGCGATCGTCTTGGAGTGGGCGCGCAGCAGGCTATCGGAATGCTGATTGAGAATGTTCAGGACCGCGACCGTCAGAAGGCCGGCCATGCACAGGAACAGTGCAGCGGCCTGCCGTTTCATAACGTCGTATTTGATCTGACGTCGCAAGAAGGGGCCCGATGATTGCGATACAACTGACCGGCACTATCAGGCCGGTATCACAAGGTTTCCCTAACGGCGCCGTTAGAATTTCATCGCGCGGCTGTTTGCTGGCGGCGTGGTTTACAAATGCTGTTGCAGGTGCGCCAAACCCTGACACCCCAACCGTTACATCTTCTGTTGGTCGAAGAAAGATGCGGTGCTCGGCTTTTGCGGCAACTTGAAGTTGAACGGCACCGAGCGGACGTTTCCGGTCGGCCGGCCCCTGACGATGCGACCCTCGAGCCGGCTCGGCACCGGATTGGGCGAGAGCGGAATGGCGTCTTCGGCGGAGTAGACGGAGATAAACAACGTGCGCGGCTGATCGGAGCGGTTTGGCGCCGAACCGTGCAGCAGGCGGGTGTGCATGAAGCAGCAGGCGCCAGCCGGCCCGGTGCAGCTCACGCTTTGCGAACGGCACCATTCGGCAACATCATCGGCGACCGCAGCAACAAAGGTGTCCCCGTCCCACAAACTGTGGATTTCGCCGCGATGGCTACCGGGGGCAATCTCCAGCGGGCCGTTGTCGTTGTGCACCGTGTCGATGAACACCAGCGCCGTGATGAGGTCGTCATTGCTGTGCGGGGTAAACGGAAAATCCTGGTGCCATTTGACCTCGGTTGCGGCACCGGGCAGCTTGGAGTTGATTTTCGAGTGATGATACTTGATGTTCGGACCGATCAGTTCGGCAATCACATCGGGTACGCGCGAACTCATCATTCCGTCGTGGTAAGCCTGAGAGATTTCGACGGGAGAATTGACACGGCGCAATGCCGGCCTTTCGGCATTGTGACCGCTTTCGACATCAAAACGCGGCCGGCGGTCGAATGTTGCTCCCCATGGTGAGGCGTGCGATTTGCTCTCATCGACCCAGGCATCGAACTGTGTCTGCATCTGCTCGAGCAGGTCCTCGGAGACCGCGTCCTCGACCAGCAGGTATCCGTTGTCCCAAAAGTGTTCCTTCTGCTGATCGGTAAGGTTTGTCATAACCGCCTCCAAGACTACGTTACGGAAGTCTAGGGCCAAGTCAGTTGACTGTGAAGTGAAAAACCTGGTGATCGACACGCGCTGTGCATCGATCACCTGCGTTTAAGCGAGCCCGTTTCCGCGACGCCGGTCAGGCGGCCGGAAGTTCCTTGGCCGCCGCTTTCATGGATTTCTGGACCTTTTCGAAAGCGCGGACCTCGATCTGACGGATGCGCTCGCGACTGACGTCGAATTCCTGTGACAACTGTTCCAGGGTCAGCGGGTCTTCTTCAAGGCGCCTGGCCTGGAAGATGCGTTTTTCGCGATCGTTCAACTTGTCCATGGCATTGTGCAGCATCGTCATGCGCTGGTCGTGTTCCTGGTTTTCGCCGAGCTCGGTTTCGGGACTGTCGCCGTCGTCGACCAGCCAATCCTGCCATTCGCCGCCGCCTTCGCCGTCGACGCGCAGCGGAGCATTGAGCGATGAGTCACCGCCCAGGCGCCGGTTCATCGATACGACGTCGACCTCGGGCACGCCCAGGCGCTCGGCGATCTCAGCAACCTGGTCCGGATGCAAATCGCCGTCCTCGAGGGCTTCGATCTGGCCCTTGACCTTGCGCAGGTTGAAAAACAGCTTCTTCTGGCTTGCCGTGGTACCCATTTTCACCAGGCTCCACGAGCGCAGGATGAATTCCTGGATCGAGGCGCGGATCCACCACATGGCGTAGGTGGCCAGCCGGAAACCCTTGTCCGGTTCAAAGCGCTTGACAGCCTGCATCAGGCCGACGTTGCCCTCCGAGATGACCTCAGATGTCGGCAGGCCGTAGCCGCGGTAGCCCATGGCGATCTTGGCCACCAGGCGCAGGTGACTGGTCACCAGCTTGTGGGCTGCCTCGCGATCGTCGTCTTCGCGCCAGCGTTTGGCGAGCATGAACTCCTCGTCCGGCTGTAGCATCGGAAACTGCCGGATTTCCTGCAGATAGCGCGTCAGGCCACCCTGACCGGCAACCGATGGCAATGTCTGAGTTTTCCCGCTCATGCGTTGATCCTGTTCCTGTTGTCCCATGCGTGTCGTGTTATGCGGGTAAGCTTGCGCCAACCTGCTGTTAGCAGATATATGGGCCTTTCGGGCGACAATTATAAGATTACGGTCAATGGGGGGGAATTAAATCTTGTTCATTTACGGTTATTTTTTTGACGTTTGCGTTAACGTCAGTAGGCTAATTTAGCTCTGCCAAACCGTTGATAAGGCTCTGCATATCCTCGGGCGTTGGCGATGAAAACGACAACTTCTCGCATGTAACCGGGTGTTCAAATCCCAGTGATGTGGCGTGCAGTGCCTGGCGGTTGAGCGCGGCCAGGGCCAGGCGCGCAGGGTCGGGCAGGGTGGCTTGCGAGGCCTTGAAGCCGGATCCGTAGGTCCTGTCGCCGAGCAGGGGGTGGCCAGCATGGGCCATGTGAACCCGGATCTGATGGGTTCTGCCGGTTTCCAGGCGGCATTCAATAAGGCTGACGCGCACCGGCGCGCCATTTTCCGGATAGCTCTCGAGCAGGCGATAGTGCGTCACCGCATGCCGTGCCGCCGCGGCTGACGATACGGCCATTTTCTGCCGGTTGGAGCGATGACGGGCGATCGCGGCCGTGATGGTGCCGCGGCGTTTGGGCAGCTTACCCCAAACCAGGGCGCGATAGGTTCGCTCCAGCCGACCGTCGTGACCGTGGCTGGCGAACTGGGCGCTGAGATGGGCGTGGGCGGGATCGGTCTTGGCAATCACCATCAGGCCGCTGGTGTCCTTGTCCAGGCGGTGAACGATGCCGGGCCTGCGGACGCCGCCGATCCCGGACAGAGAGCTGCCGCAATGATTGATGATGGCGTTGACCAGAGTGCCGGTGTGATTGCCGGCAGCAGGGTGCACCACCAGTCCGGACGGCTTGTCGATGACCAGAACCTGATCGTCCTCGTAGACGACGTTGAGCGGAATGTCTTCGCCGGCCGGCTCTGCCGGCTCAGGCTCCGGTACCGACACTTCGATCCTGTCGTCCGGTTTGACCCGGTGCTTTGGCTCCAGTATGGTCCGCGCGTTCACCGTGACCCTGCCTTGAGCGATCAATGCTTGAAAGCGCGATCGCGAGTACTGCGGGCACCCGGCAGCGAGGGTCCGGTCAAGCCTATCGCGGGCGGTGGCGGTGAGGATCAATTTATCTGCGCTGGGGGCTTGCATGGTTGACGACAGACATTCGGTTCCAGATGCCGGTGCTGAGCCGCTTGACGACTTCGCGCCCGACCCGCGCAATGTGCGCCTGTTGAAGTGGGCGATCTATATCATGAGCGCGCTGCTTGTCATCGGGGTGATTGTCGTCGGCGTAACGATTGCCAAGCGGGCCGGCAATTTGCCGGCGGGGGGGCGGGCCGGTTTTGGCGAACTGGATGTGGCGATCCCGACAGGCGCCAGCGTGTCGAGAATTGCGATCGATGCCGACCGCATGGCGATCCATGTCAAACCGCCTGACGGCCGCGAGGAGATCGTCATCGTCAACATCAGGCGGGGTCGGATCGAGGGTAGGGTGAAACTCACACCTCAACCCTGAGCCGGCGGATCGCGGCGGGCAGATGTCCGCTTGCACTTTACGGACGGCGGTCCTATAGGAAGGAAGCTGACGGTGCCCATCACCGATGCCGTGTTACGCAACCGGTTTCGCCCCCATCGTCTAGTGGCCTAGGACGCCGGCCTCTCACGCCGGAAACAGGGGTTCGAGTCCCCTTGGGGGCGCCAGTCATTTTCTGAAACACAAACACGTTCAGGCATCAATGGTCGAGGCAGGTTCGCCAGCGGCCACGTCGGCGTTGGATCGTCGACCCGCCATGAGCGAGGTCGAGTCCGCCCGGCGCTGATGGCGATGCAAAACCACTGGCGTCGGTGAGACGTGGCGACCTCCATCCAGGGTGCTGAGCGATCGGCCCTCATGCAGCTTCGAGAGGCGAGCCCGACGTGGCCCGGTCCGGGCAGCCGCAACGCGGACCCGATTGCGTAGACGCAAAGTTTGTCGAGCCCGAAGGCGTTATTCAAATACTCCGTATGCTGATTAAACTGTCTTCGGCGACCACGTGCCATCGACTGTCGATGGGAGCCGTGCCCAATTGGTCGAGCGCGGCAGGCGTTGTCTCGATACTGCTCCGTCTACGGATTACCGAACCGGTTGGTCTGCCCCGGCACGTCAAGGCACGGCTTCCGGCTGGATGACGTTCAGGCCGGAGAAGCTGTCGACCGGCTATGCGTTGAAGCGAAAGGAGCGCGTGCGTCTGGTCTGGCAGCAGGGGGGTGTGGTCGTCGATGATGATGGTGGGAATTGTTCATCCGTATACGGAATACCGTAGTGGTTCACAAATTCTATGACTCTGAACGGTCACGCCAAATTTCGATGGATCGACCAAGAGCAGGAGATTTGAAATCATGTGCCCACCTGCGTGAAAATGTTCTATTCACGCAATAAAATCCCCGTTTCTGACTGATTTCAATCATCAATGATTTGCCCTGGTGAACAAGATGATGAACCAATCAAAATCACCGGCCAAACGGCGCGAACCTGGTGAGTTTTTGGCCTGGGCTCATGACTGCTGCGGATGTGCCGCGGATGTGATCACGGTGATGCGGTCGGCCCACTGTTGCAATGCCTGGCGCTTCTGTTCGGCATCGGCGGCCAACTGGTAGACGCCGCGCAGGCCGCCAGCCTGGCGGGTGCGGACGTTCAAAATCTGATCGAGCAGGTCGGGCATGACACCGAGCCGCGCCATGCCGACAGCGGCGGTGCGACGCAGGTCCTGCGTGCGCCAGTCGCTGACCCCGGACAGCTTGGTCGCCCGTTCGGAGGCTTTCGAGAAACCGGAGATCGGCCGTTTGCGATTGCGCGGCGAAGGGAACACCAGGGTGCCGGCCGAGCGCGGAAGCGACGACAAGACCTCCAACGCCTGGCGCGACAGCGGTAACTCGTGGGCCGTGCCGGGGTCGCTCTTGGCCATCGGCGGGGTCCAAATCATTGAGGTGAAACCGATGTCGTCGAGTTGCAGACCGGCGATGTCGCTACGCCGTTGGGCGGTCAGCAGAATGAGTTTGAAGATGACGCCGTAGGGATATCCCATGGTGTCCCAGGCCTGCCACAGGGCGGCGATCTCGTTGTCGTTCAGAGTGCGGGCGCGAACCTGTTCGCTGGCCGGTGCCGACACACCGATAGCCGGCGAGTTGGCCACCAGGTCGACGGATACGCCCCAGGCGAACATCTTGCGGATCAGGGCGAGGCGCCGGTTGGCGGCGTAGGGATGGCCGCGGGCGACGATGAGCTCGAGCAGTTCGAACACGTCGCGCCGGGCAATCGCCTCGGCCGGCCGTCGGCCCCACGCCGGCAGCAGATCGTTGTCGATCATCGCGGCATCGGCCTTCCAGCTCTTCTTGGTGCGCTTGGCGTGGCGCTCGATGTAGGCGCGGGCCAGGCGCTCGAAAGTCACCGGGCCACCGGTCACGGCGGTGCGTTCGGCGGCCGGATCCTTGCCGGCGGCGATGGCCTCAAGAGCCTGTTCGGCAGCCCGGCGGGCCAGCGTGAGCGACAGGGTCGGATAGGCCCCGAGGCTCAAGCGGCGACGGCGGCCGTGGGCGCGGTACATCAGCTGCCACACTTTCGTGCCGGCGGCGGTGATGCGCAGGCCGAAGCCCGGCATGTCGACATCCCAATACTCACTGCGTCCACTGGCCGGCGGCTTCCAGCGCGCCACCGCCTGATCGCTAAACTTCTTCTGTGTCATCTGTCAGGTCCGGCCCGCTCTCCCGTTTGCCGTCCCGGTAGATTGTATCTTCGCTGCCGCTTGCGGTGGGTACAGTTCATGCAGGCTGAGCGTGCGCCCGCTGTCCTGGACGATGCGCACATGATTACGCTGAAGGGCGCGCGCATGAGCGACGCCGCAGGAGTGGGCAATCAGTCCGACGCCATAGCGAATCTTGCCGACGAAATTTTTCACCCGCACCGCCTTGTCGGCCGGGTCGAGGCCGCGCTGCAACCGGGCGTCATGCGTGGTGATGCCGGTCGGGCAGGTGTTCTTGTTGCATTTGAGCGACTGTATGCAGCCAAGGGCAAACATGAACCCGCGGGCCGAAACCACGAAATCGGTGCCGGCACAGTAGGCCCACGCAACCTCGGCCGGGGTGATCAGTTTGCCGGAGCAGATGACCTTTACCCGCTCGCGCAGGCCGTGCCGGGTGAGGATGTCGACGACCTCCGGCAGGGCTTCGCGCACTGTCAGTCCGACATTGTCCATCAGCGGCATCGGTGCCGCCCCGGTGCCGCCGTCGCCGGAATCCACGGTGATGAAATCGGGCGCGCAATCGGCGCCGCGCCGTCGGATCTCGGTGCAGAGTTCGTCGAACCATGCAAAATTTCCGAAAACCGTCTTGAACCCGGCCGGCTTGCCGGTGACGTCGCGGATGTGGCCGATCAGGTCGAGCAGCTCGCCGTTCGCATTGACCTCGACGTGGCGGTTCGGCGATATCGAGTCCTGGCCGGCGGGGATGCCGCGGATTTCGGCAATTTCTGCAGTAACCTTGCTGGCCGGCAGGATGCCGCCTTTGCCCGGCTTGGCACCCTGGGCCAGTTTCAGCTCGAACATGCGCACCTGGTCGTGGGCGGCAATGTCGCGCAGGTGGGCGTCGCTTAGGTTGCCGTTGGCGTCGCGCACGCCGTACTTGGCCGTGCCGATCTGGAAAACGACATCGCAGCCGCCTTCCAGATGATAGGGCGCCAGGCCGCCCTCGCCGGTGTTGAGCCAGCACTTGGCCAGCTTGGCGCCGCGCGACAGGGCGCGCACCGCGGGCACGGACAGCGAACCGAAGCTCATCGCCGAGATGTTGATGATCGATTGCGCGGCATAGGGCTCGCGGCACCCGGGGCCGATCACCACCGCCGGCGCCTGAGTTGTCTCCTCACTGAGTTGCGGATAGGGGCAATTGACGAAAATTGCCGTGCCAACGATGCTCAGGTTTCGGGTCGAGCCAAAGGCAATGGTGTTGTCTATGCCCTTCGAGGAGTCTTCCACCCAGTCGCGCTCGGCGCGGTTGAACGGCATTTCCTCGCGGTCCATGGCGAAGAAATACTGGCGAAAAAACTCGCCTAAGGTGCTGAACAGGCCGCGAAAGCGGCCGATCACAGGGTAGTTGCGCCGCACGGCGTCGTGGGTCTGCGATACATCGATGATGAACACCACGATGACGAACAGCACCAGCAAGCCGATGGCCAGGGTGAAGACCGCCGCCAGCAGATCGAGACCGCCGGGAAGTGTGAGGCCGTTTGAGTCCATCGCCGAACTGTAGGGCAAACTGCAACGATGCGCAGCTAGTCAGCGCGCGATTTCAGCAGAAATCAGTCGTCGGCTGACTTGCGCTGCAGGGCGCGGATGCGGGCGGCCAGCGAAATGACATTCTGGAAGTTGCGCGCCGGCGCCTGCTGCGCCTCTGCGTCTGCAGCACCGTTGCCGTTCTTGACGTTTTCGTCAACGGTATCGGATGAAGCCTGACTCTTGCCACTGTCGGCCAGGGTCTTCAGTTCATCGAGCTTTTCGGTCCAGATGTCGTCCAGTTTCGACAATTCGGCCTGGAGGTTGCGGGATTCCTCTTCAGCCGTCTCGAGCTGCGTTTCAAGCGTCTTGCTGTTCTTTTCGATCAGTGTCAGTTGCCGAGGCTTGCGGGTTGCGGTCTTGCGCGGTTTCTTTGCAGCGGATGGCTTCTTGGCGGCAGTCTTGCGTGTGGCGGGCTTCTTGCGCGACCTTTTCGTCGGTGTCTTCTTGGTCGCTGGCGCCTTGGTATCGTCTTCGGGAGCAATCACGGCTTGTTTGGCGGCGAAGTCGTGGCGCTGGGCCTGGAGATCGTCGCGCTGCTGCTCGATCTGCGTCGACAGCGTGGTCAGCTGGGCGATGCGTTGCTGTAGCCGGCTCTGATTGGCTTCGACCTCGCCGGTGAGTTCGGGCATGGTCGGCCGGCCGGCGATGTCCTGTTGCAGTCCTTCGATCCGGCGGGTCATTGCGCCGGCGTCCTCGGTCAGCGCGGCGATCTGTGAATTCAGCCGGGTGATTTCTTCGTCGCGGTCGCTGACGTCCTGTTTGAGCTGCTGGTTGGCCTGGGTGCGCACCGCCAGCTCTTCTTCCAGCGGCGCGATCTGCTCGTGGATTGCGCGCACGTCGGCTTCGCGCTCGGCGATAATGGTGTCACGCTGCTTGATTTCGGCTACCATGTTGTCCACCCGATTGCGGTTGCGGGTGACCTCGGCGGTCTGTTCGGCGAGCCGTGTCTTCAGGTCGTCGAGGCGCAATTCGAGCTTGCGCGACAGCATGGCATATTCGGCGCGCAGCTGGTCGCGTTCGGCCTGAAGGCCGGCGATCTTGGCCGGCGCGTCGCGCTCGGTGCGCCGGTTGCCAAGCTTGACGGCATAGCTCCAGCCGATGCGGCTGATGAGCAACGCCACCAGGGCGGCCACCACGAACCCCAACGCAACAAGCATGATTGTCTCAATCTGAGACATGCAGGCCCCTCGGCGAAACAGTTGAACAGGTCATCCGCAAACTTAGCAAAAAATGCGCCAGCAATGTGAAACCCCCCTGGCGATTGTGACTGCCCGGTGGCGGGTTGATGCTCAAGGTTTATGAGGTCCGGCGAACAAATGCAAAGCAAGTTGCAGCTATTTTCACTGCGCCGCTGCAGAATGGATGAGCAACCCGCGCCGAATGACTTCGGCGCAGGTGAAACATTTCAGGAGTTTGCGTTGGGGCTAGAACGGGTTCCAGGTCGGCTGGTCGGTGTATTTCAGGTAGCCGACATTGGCGCCCAGCCTGGCACCGACGCCGGTGCGGATCGGTGCCATCTTGAGTTTTTCGTTCGACTGGAAATTGACCCCGAAACCGCCGACCAGATAGGCCGAGCCCTCGACGCCGACAAAGCGATCGAAGATGTCGTGCGGGGTGTCCATGTCGTAGACCAGTACCAGGGCGCGCGAGCCGTTGCCGCCGAAATCAAAGCCGATCGAAGGGCCTTGCCAGTAAACCTTCTTGGTGCGGCCGTCCTTCATATAAAGAGTGCCTTCACCGTAGCGCAGGCCGCCGACAAAGGCGCCGGCGCCCTCTTCGCCGATGATGTAGCCGTTCGGCCGCCCGGCGCGCTGGAACACATACTCGACCGCCTGGGCGAGCCCCTTGGTCGTGGTGCCGAAGAAATTGTGGCCGGCGGAGATCACCTCTTGCGAGGAGTAGGTGTTGTGTTGGCTCTGGCCTGCTGCGGCCGGAGCCGTCTGGGTATCCTGGGCCGAGATCGCCGAAGCGCTGTGCGGTGCCCCGGTCAGCGCAACGAGGGCGGACAGCGCGGCGGCGCCGGCGAGGCTGTAAAGAGAAGATGTGCGGTTCATGGTTGTTTCCCGAAGGCTATCGAAATCAGGTTGTCGGCGTCTGTCCCACCGCCCGCCGCACTCAATTTGTATGGCAGACGTTAAACTGAACTCCGTCTTGCAGCCTTTCCCCAAGTATCGTGTTTACAGGAGGAATGCGGCCACAGCATGGAGATTACCGGACCATGCTAACGGCATCTGACTTCCAAACGGTTAACGAAATGGCAAGGTTGATGTTCGGTTAAGCGGCTGGCTGGTGATTGGGCGGTGCCCGAGTTGGCTCACTTGGCCCAGGCGATGAAACCGGGATTGTCGAAGCCGCGCTCGCGCTTGCCATAGGTGAGCGGCGGGCCGTCTTCGCACATGACCCGGCCGCCGGCTGCGGCCAGCACGGCATGGCCGGCTGCGGTGTCCCATTCCATGGTGCGGCCGAACCGCGGGTAGACATCGGCCTCGCCGGCGGCCACCAGGCAGAATTTCAGCGACGACCCGGCCGAGACGAGATCGGTGATACCGAGATCACCCAGCCAGGCATCGGTCTTGTCGTCGCGGTGCGAGCGGCTGGCGACCGCCTTTGCCGGCGCCGGCCCGGATTGTTTGGCACGTATTTTCTGCCACTTGCAATCGCCGGGCGCTTGCGCTGCCGGCAGGGCGGCCTCAAAGCTGCCACTGGCGGTTTCGCCGGCGAATATCCGTTGGCGGGCCGGGGCATAGACCACGCCGGCCACCGGAGCGCCATGTTCGACAAGCGCGATGTTGATGGTGAACTCGCCGTTGCGGGAGATGAACTCGCGGGTGCCGTCGAGCGGGTCGACGAGATAGAAGCGTTCCCCTGCGACCGGCTCGGCGCCGGCTGCCGTTGCTTCTTCGGAAATCACCGGGGTGTCGCCGTCGATGCGCGCCAGCCCGGCGAGGATCACTTTCTCGGCGGCCAGATCGGCATCGGTCACCGGCGACTTGTCGGCCTTTTCGCGCACCGTGGTGCCGTCTTCATATATGCGCATCACCTCGCGGCCGGCGGCGTGGGCAAGGTTTACGAGATCGTGGAGCAGGAGGCTGAAGGCCATGTCTTGAGGCTTTCGCTAACGGAGTGATTCGCCGCCGGTGGCAATTTTTGCGCGGGTGGCGATTTCGCTGGGCCGAGTGAATGGCAAATTTTGCGAGTCGCCACAAGGGTTTGTCCGCCCGGCCCCGGCGGCATTTTGAATTGAACCGACAAGGCCTTAAAAACAAACGACCTTTTGACCGGCGACACTCAATATGGAGGGACTTGATGAGCGGCCTGCAGCTATTGGACGATCTGGATCTGGCGGCACTGCTGTGTTCGCGCGTGTGCCATGACGTGATTTCGCCGGTGGGCGCGATCGCCAATGGGCTTGAGGTGCTGGAGGAGGAAGACGACGAGGAGATGCGCAAGATCGCCATGGATCTTGTCACCCGCTCGGCCAAGCAGGCCTCGGCCAAGCTCAAGTTCTGCCGCATCGCCTTCGGGGCTGCCGGGTCGGCCGGCGCCAACATCGACCTCGGCGAGGCCGGCGACATCGCGCAGATGTTCGTCGGTGAGGAAAAGGTCAAACTCGACTGGCAGGCGCCGCGCGAGAACCGGCCCAAGCAGGAGGTCAAGCTGCTGCTCAACCTGATGCTGATGGGCATGTCGGCGGTGCCGCGCGGCGGCGTGGTGACGGTTGCGATGGGGCCAAACGGCATGGACGTGCGGGCCTCGGGTGAGCGTGCCCGCATTCCCGAAAAATCGCAGATGATGCTCGACGGCGCGCTCGATGCCGAGGAGATGGACGCCCGCCTGGTGCAGATCTACTATGCCACCCGGCTGGCCGAAAGCGCCGGGCTGGAAATCGCAGCCCGCATGGACGGCGAGGACGTGGTGTTCTCGGCGCGGCCGAGGGCTTCCGTGGCGGCTTGAGTGTTTTGTTGATCGGGTTCCGCTCCTGCGTCCGCAGGAGCGTACGTTCACGGGGTGGCACATTGCTGCGTAATGGTTGCCCTGCCACGGAGAGGGCAGTGATTCGGTGTACACGGTGTGTTTTTCGGGATCAAGGATCGCCTGCAGGTGCATCGCAAACGGTGCAATCACGAACTGGATGACGTGATGCTCGCCATTGCGGCAGAGATCGCGCAACATCTCGAAATACAGGCGCGGTTTGAACTGGTTCAGCCTAATAAAGGCATCGGCAAGCGCGTGGCGACCGCTATCGTCGGCGGCCTGCCTGAACTCGGCCATCTCAACCGCTGCCAGAATGCTGCGATAGCCGGTGTCGCAACGATCGCCCGCTACAGCGGCAAGATATGCGGCAGCAGGCTCATTGTGGCAGGCCGCAAATGGCTGAGCTCACAGCTTACATGGCCGTCGTCGTCGCTTGGTTAAGCTATTGA
>JAHEJE010000034.1 GCA_024639035.1 Alphaproteobacteria bacterium | reverse complement strand
TAGCCGCATGAGCATGATTCTCGCGCAAGCATCGGACGAAACGCCGGTTCCGTCCGGCGGCAGTTCGGACGCCACGTCTGAACTTGCCGCAAGCAAGGCAGAGCTTGCCGCGCAAAAGGCTGAACTGGCCGCCGAGAAGGCCGAGCTTGCCGCGGAGAAGGCCAGGTTGGCGGCGGAAAAGGCGGCCCAGAGCGGTACCGCCACAGATCCGGCGGGCGTCGATGCCACGGCGACGGAATCCGTGCCGACCGCAGGTGCGGACGATGCGCCGGCTGAAACCGCTGAGGCCATTACCGAAGGGCTGTCCAAGACCTTTGAGCCGATCCTCGACCACCTCGATACCATCTATTCGATTTTCTCGTTTCGGGTATTTTCCTACGAGGGCCTGATCCAGCTTGCCTTTGTCGCGATCCTGGGCGGCCTGTGCTGGCTGTTGCAGAAGCCGATTGCCCGGCAATTCGACAAACTTTGGCCCGAGATCGAGTCGTCGCGGCTGCTGAAACTGCGCTCGACGTTGCGCGGCCTGCTGTGGCCGATCCTGTTGCTGATTGCGTTGTGGACAGCGCAGCCGCTTGCCAGCGAGCTTGGCTATGGCGGCTATGTCATCCGCATTTCAGCCAGCCTGCTCAACGCCTGGGTGTTCATACGGCTGATCTCGAGCGCCGTGCGCGATCCGTTCTGGTCAAAATCCCTTGCCGTGCTGATCTGGATCATCGCGGCGTTGAACATCCTGCGGCTGCTGAACCCGACGATTGCCCTGCTCGACAGCATTGCGGTGACCGTGGGCGACAGTCGCATTTCGCTGTACCTGGTCATCAAGGGCGGCCTGATTGCCGCATTCATGCTGTGGTTTGCCGCCAGCTGCTCACAGATCATCCAGGGCCGGCTGTCGAAGTCGCAACGGCTGAGCCCGTCGGTCAAGGTGCTGGTTGGCCAACTCAGCCGCTTCGGCCTGTTGTTCATTGCCGTTATTGTCGCCTTGAACGCTGTCGGCATCGACCTGACCGCGCTTGCGGTGCTGTCCGGCGCGATCGGTGTCGGTATCGGTTTCGGTTTGCAGAAGATTGTCTCCAATCTGATCAGCGGAATCATCCTCCTGTCGGATCGATCGATCAAACCTGGAGATGTCATCAAGGTCGGAGAGATCGTCGGTTGGGTGTCCAGTCTCGGGGCCCGCTACACCGCCATCCGTACCCGCGACGGCACCGAACACCTGATCCCGAATGAAGAACTGATCATCAACAAGGTGGAGAACTGGTCGCATTCCGATCTGATCGTGCGGCGCAAGGTGCCGGTCGGCATCCACTACGACAGCGATCTGCCCCTGGCCAAGGCGCTTATCCATGAGGCCCTTGCGGAGACGCCGCGGATTTTGAAGGACCCGAAGCCGAATGTCCTGGTGATGGGGTTCGGCGACTCGTCCATTGACCTGCAGGCCAGGTTCTGGATCAACGATCCACAGGCCGGCCTGTCAAATGTGTCGAGCGACCTGATTGAGCGTATCTGGCAGAAGTTCCAGGACAACGGCGTCGAGATTCCCTATCCGCAGCGCGATCTGCATGTGCGTTCGCTGGGATCGTTACCGGACCTGATGGGTCAAACCGAGAAGCCGCCGAGCGATTAACCGCCGCCACGCCGGCTCACAAGGGAGTTACCGCCAGTCCATGGCTTCAGCATCGTCAAAACGAGTCATCTATGCAGCGTTCATCGGCAACGGACTGATCGCGATCTCGAAGTTCTTTGCGGCATCGGTTTCCGGTTCCTCGGCGATGTTTTCCGAGGGCATCCATTCGGTGGTCGACTGCGGCAACCAGTTGCTGCTGCTGTATGGAATTCGACGGGCAAAGCGGCCGGCCGACACCAGCCATCCGTTCGGATACGGCATGGAGTTGTACTTCTGGACGTTTGTCGTCGCCATCCTGATCTTTGCGCTCGGTGCCGGCTTTTCGTTCTACGAGGGTCTGGAGAAGGTGCGCCATCCGACGCCGGTGACATCGCCGAACCTGAGCTATGTGGTGTTGTTCTTGAGCATGATCTTCGAGGGCGTGGCCTGGACCATTGCCTATCGCGAGTTTCAGAAGTCGCGCGGCGATCAGACCTTCATTCAGGCCGTGCGCAACTCGAAGGACCCCACCATCTTCACGGTCCTGTTCGAAGACACCGCCGCGATGTTGGGTTTGCTGGTCGCGTTTGTCGGGATTGCCGGCAGCCACATTCTCAATATGCCGGTACTGGACGGATATGCGTCGATTGCCATCGGCGTTATTCTGGCCGTCGTTGCCGTGCTGCTGGCGATCGAGAGCAAGGGCCTGCTGATCGGCGAGGCTGCTGATCCCGACACGGTCGAGGAAATCCGGTTGATCGTTCAGGAGGATGTCAGAATCCTGCAGATCAACGAAGTCCTGACAATGCATCTGGGGCCACGGGAGATCTTGCTCAATCTCAGCCTCGATTTCGTCGACGGCCTGCCGGCAGAGGATGTCGAAGCGGCGATCAGCGACTTCGAAAAGGAAATCAAGACGGCGTTTCCCGCAATCACCCGCATATTCATCGAGGCGCAAGGATGGCGCGCCCATCTGGGCGACGTCGGCCGGAGCCGAAAGAACGCCCCGGACAGGAGCTGAGACAGTCTCATGCAAGCACAGTCACAAGACACACCGCCGCAACCGCAAAAGGACGGGCTGCTGTTCGCCTGCATCCTCAACGGCAAGGGCGGCGCACGGGAAGTCGATTGGGCTGAGATCGAAGCCTGGCAGCCGTCGGAGGGGGCGCTATGGGTTCACCTGGATCGTTCGCAAAAGGGCACCAAGAAGTGGCTGACCGATTCCGGAGGGTTGTCAAAAACGACCGCGGGTGCGTTCCTCGAGGAGGAAAGCCGGCCGCGGGTGTTTCGCGGCAAGAAAGGCTACATCGCCATCCTGCGAGGTATTAACCAGAACCCGGACGCCGAACGCGAGGATATGGTCGCGCTGCGCATCTGGTGCGATGGCGAAAGGGTGTTTACCGCCCGGCAACGCCAGTTGTTCGTACCGCGCCAGATCTTCACCGCATTGACCAAGGAGGCGGTCGGCCCGACGAGTGCCGCTGAACTGTTCTGCCTGCTGATCGACCGGCTGATCCGTCAGATGTCGGAAATCATCACCGAATATTCGGAGAGTCTCGATGAAATGGAATTGTTGGCCGAGACCGATCAGTCGAGCGCGGTAAGCCGCAAGCTTGCCGATTTCCGGGGGCATGTGGTGGAATTGCGGCGCTATGTTGCACCCCAGCGCGAGGCCCTGGCCCATCTGCTGGCGGAGCCGCCGGCCTGGCTATCGGAAGACCTGCGGTCGTTGGTGCGCGAAAGCGCCGACCGACAACAGCGCCACCTGGAAGAACTCGATTCCCTGCGCGAACGCTCTATCGTGATCAAGGACGATATCGCCAACATGCTGAACGAGGTGATGAACCGCAACATGTACGTGATCTCGATCATCGCGGCCATTTTCCTGCCGCTGTCGTTCGTGACCGGCCTGTTGGGCATCAATGTCGGCGGCATGCCGGGCGTGGACAATACCGCCGCCTTCTGGATCACCTGTGCGATCATGGTCGTCATCCTGGTCGCGCAGATCTGGCTGTTCCGCAAGTTCAAGTGGCTCTGAATACGGTCGGTTGATTCACGACAGCAGCAACGGCATCATCGAGCTTGCAAGGCTCAGCACCAGGAAGAATCCGCACATATCGGTTATGGTCGTCAGCATGGGCCCGGATGCGATCGCCGGGTCGACGTCGAACCGTTTCAAAATCAGGGGCACCAGTCCGCCGACCGAAACTGCGATTAGTGTGTTCAGCGCCAGCGCCACGGCGACCACCACACCGATCCAGATGTTACCTTTCCAGGCCCATGCCGCGGCACCCAGCAAGATGCCAAGCGCCATACCGTTGATCGCGCCAACCGAGATTTCTTTCAGCCACACCCGCAGCACATCGGTCGGCCGGGTTATGCCGAGCGCCAGTTCGCGCAGCGAGACGGCAACCGCCTGATTGCCGGTACACCCCGACATATCGGAAACGATCGGCAGAAATACCGCCAGCGCGATGACCGCAGTCAGCGTGTCCTCATACAGCGCAATGACACTTGCAGCCATGATGTTCAGGACAATGTTCACCGAAAGCCAGGACAGCCGGCGCTTGGCGCGAAGCAGGGTCGGCAGCGAGCGCAATTCGTCGCCGATGATACCCTGGCTCTTCAAGGCATCAGATTCGGCGCGGTGCAATGACGCTTCAGCGACCGCATGACGCGAAACGACGCCGACAAGGCGGCGCCCCCTGCCGACCACCGGAATTCCCAGAAACGGATGATCGTCGAACAGATCCTCCAAGTCGCCGAGTTCGACATCGGTGGTGACTGAAATGGCCCTGGACATGACGTCGCCAAGGCTTGACGATCGCTTCGTTGCCAGCAGCACTCTGAGCGACACAACGCCCGCCAGACGGTTCCTGCCATCAATCACGTAAGGGTGCTGTCCGCGGTAGCGTTCGAATTCTTCATCCTCGCTTATGGCACGCCTGAGTACTGCTCCCACCGTGTCCGTCTTGCGGAATGCAAAGGCTTCGGTCGACATCAGGCCACCGGCGGTATCTGCTTTATATTTCGACAGTTGCCGCACGTCGGCTGCATCCTTGGGGTCCATCAGACCAAGGATGTTTTCTGCGTCTGCGTCATCCAGTTCGTTGATGATGTCAGCGGTATCGGCGGAATCCATTTCCTCCAGAATGTGCGCCGCTCGTCCGGCGTCGAGTTGCTCGACAAGTTCAGCCGCCTTTTCGTCAGGCACATCCTCAACGATGTCGGCGGCATCTTCCGGGTTCAGAAGTTCAAGCAAGCGCACCTGCTGATCCCTTTCGAGCAGCAGCAATGCGCGCACGGATTCGCTGGGGGACAGCTTTGCCAGCGCCCTTTCAACACTCTTGCGATCTCCGGCGCGGGCCATGTCATCAAGTGAATTGACGATTGCATCGCTCTGTTCATCGGTAAGGTGTTTCATGCTTGGTCCCCGTTTGGCCTTGCCCGGGTCGTCAGGCGCCTGGCCAGAACAGCATTAGCGCCGGGACGCCGACAAGCAGGATGATGAGCTGCAAAGGGGCGCCGACGCGGGCGTAGTCGCCGAACCGGTAGCCGCCCGGTCCCATCACCAGGGTGTTCGACTGATGGCCTATCGGGGTCAGGTACGGCGATGCCGCGCCGATGGCGACGGCCATCAGAAACCGGTCCGGGTCGGCGTTCATGCCGCTGGCGATTTCCGCGGCAATCGGCGCCATCAGGATTGCCGTCGGCGTGTTGTGCACAAGATCCGAAAGCCACATCGAGGCGGCCAGCAGGACCGCGATGACCAGCCACACGGGCGAGCCCGATGCGAATTGCAGCAGCTGATCGGCGATCAGGCCGGTGCCGCCGGTCTTCTGCAGGGCCTCGCCGAGCGGGATCAGGGCGGCAATCAGCAGGATCACCGGCCATTCGATACTGGCGTAGGCCTCGCTGAGGCTGATGGTCGATGAAACGATGAGCAGAACGACGGCGCAGGTAAAAGCGATTGGGGCACTGACCAGGCCGGCGGCGGTTGCGGCGATGGCGCAGAAGAAAATCGCCACCGGCAGGATAACCCGGCTTGTCGGGCGTAGGGGCTGAAGCCCACGGTCCTGCAGCGGCAGGCAGCCGAGCTCCTTCAGCGCCTGATCCATGACCTGGGTTTCGCCCTGCAGAAGCAGCACGTCGCCGGTCTTGAAGGTGGTGTTCTTGAGCCGGGCGGTCGCGGGCTGGCCCTGGCGGCCGACGGCCAGCAGATTGATGCCGAACCTGTCGTGCAGACGCACGCTGCGCATGGTCTTGCCGTCGATCGGCGAGTGCGGCAGCAGGATGGCTTCGACAATGGCCACGTCGTCCGAGCGCAGCGTTTCCTTGCCGTCGATGTCGTGGCCTAGAACGCCGAGGCGCTTACCGTCGGCAAGCGGCTGCAGCGCTGCAGGATCGCCCTGCAGGATCAGGACATCGCCTTCACGCAGGCGTTCGATCGCTCTCGGGGCGAGGCGGCGGACATTCTTGCGGATGATCGCCAGGACCGAAATCTCATCTGCGCACATCGCTTCCAGCTCCCTGATCCGCACGCCGATCAGGGGCGAGCCTTCGGGAACGGTGGTGTCGGTGGAATAGGCCCCGACATGGGCCAGGTCGGTATCCTGGTCGTGGGCGGTCACCCGCTCGGGCAGCAGGCGCCAGCCGGCCAGCGACAGGTAGACGATGCCGGCAACGGCAAGCATCAGGCCGACCGGGGTGAAATCGAACATCGAATAGGGTTCGCCGACAACCTGTTCACGATAAGCCGAAACGACGATGTTTGGCGGGGTGCCGATCAACGTCACCAGGCCGCCGAGCAGGCTGGCGAACGATAGCGGGATCAGCACCAGGGACGGCGACCGGCCGGCCTTGGAGGCATCGCGCAAACTGACCGGCAGCATTAGTGCCAGAGCCCCGACATTGTTCATGACACCGGACAGTATCGCCGCCAGCGTGCTTGAAGCGGCAACCTGCAAGCTCGTTGTCCGGCGCGCCGGTTCGAGGACTTTCACGAAGTGTTCGATGATGCCGGAGTTCTGCAACGCGCGCGAAATGATCAGAACCGCCGCGACGGTCACGACGGCAGGGTGTCCGAAGCCCTCAAAGGCATGATCGGCCGGGACGACGCCGATGAGAACGGCGAGCATCAAGGCGGCGACGGCCACCAGGTCGTACCTCAGCCAACCCCACACGAACATCACCATCGCGCCGGCGATGATGATGAAAACAGTCGCTTGGTCCATCGTCATAGGCGTCAACTCCACACAACGGTGCCCTTCAAGTGAACGGCATTATGACCCGATTCTCGATGACCTGCCTTGAATTGCAGTACATGAACCTGCCCGTACCGGATAGTCCGCAACCCGCCATCCTCGCAGCTGCCCTGTCATGATGCCGGGCTTTCATTGATTGACAAAACGAGTTTGAATTATATTTTCCATGAAAATTTCTCAATCATGGAGGCAGAGACTTGGACCTTCAACTCGTCAGAACATTTCTTGAAATCATATCCGCCGGCAGTTTTGTCGAGGCGGCTACACGGGTGAACGTCACTCAGTCCGCCGTCAGCCTTCGGGTCAAACGTCTTGAGGACGAGTTGGGCCAGACATTGTTCACACGCTCGAAAAGCGGCATCGAACTGACGCCGGCAGGTGAAAAGTTCGAGCGCTTTGCCCGCTCGCTGCTCAAGGTGTGGGAGGAAGCCAAGTACCAGATTGCCGTTCCCGCCGACTACAGTACGATCCTGTCGATCGGCTGCCAGCACAGTCTGTGGCCGAAGCTGGGCGGGCGCTGGCTGAGACTTCTCGAGCGTCAGCTCCCGGATACCGCCTTCAAGGCCGAGGTCGGCATGCCTGAACGGCTGCTGAGGATGATGGTGCAGGGGACGACCGACATTGCAATCATGTATACGCCGCAAGCAAGGCCGGGATTGCGGGTCGAGGAAATCGTCAAGGAAGAACTGATCCTGGTGGCTGCGGACCCGTACTATCCGGCCCGGCTAGATGACAGGTACGTTTTCGTGGACTGGGGGGATGAGTTCGCTGCGATGCATGCGATCCACTTCATTGATTTCGACCTGCCGCGCACCAGCCTGGCAATCGGACCGCTGGCAATCAATTTCATCGTCGATCAGGGACGGGCCGGATATTTTCCCGCGCGCCTGGTGAAGCCGCAGATCGATGCCGGATTGCTCCATGCCGTCGCCGGCGCGCCGGTATTTCCGTTCCCCGCCTACGTGATCTGGAATTCCGAACGGGACAGGCAACTGATCGATACCGCATTGGCGGCCCTGCGCACCGTTGCAGGCATAGTGGATGACGAGCAGGGCGGTATTCTGGATGACGCCGTGATCAATCTGGACAGCGTCGGGGCCAAACTGCAGAGCTAAGGCGCGGGCCGGTGCCGATGGATCGCCACATATTCAGGTGCTGGCGCCTGAGTCGATCAATAAATGACTATTTTTTATATCATATATTGAATCTATTCATTTTATTTATTCAAACGCGAGCCTATATCTGGTATAGCAAGGTTTCGCGGCCTGATTGTATGCCGCTGCCTCCTGCCAGATTGATCGAGCGCCTAGACTGTCAAACGATGGCATGGCGCGCCCTGAAACCGAACCAAGAAGTGAGATATCAAACATGACACTGCACAAGACCCTGGCAACGATCGCCACCACCGCTCTGGTTGCCGCAGCCTTGGCCAATCCTGTCATTGCCGAGGAAAAACGCACCAAGCTGGGTGTTCTGGAGTGCGAAGTCGAAGGCGGGATGGGCTTGCTGCTCGGCTCCAGCAAGGGCGTCACCTGCAGCTTCCAGCATGCCAATGGCACCGTCGAGACCTATACCGGAACCTCGAGCAAGATCGGTATCGATATCGGCGTGACCGGAAAGATGTACCTGAGTTGGCTGGTCTTTACCCCGATCGGCAACAAAGCCGGCAAGCATGCCCTGGCTGGCCAGTATGTCGGGATTTCGGCGGCCGGCGCTCTCGGCATCGGCCTGGGCGCGAATGCCCTTGTGGGCGGCTCCAACAAGAAGATCGGCCTGCAACCGCTCAGTGTTGAAGCGGGCACTGGTGTCAATATTGCTCTTGGCGTGTCATCGCTGACGCTTGAACCGGCATCATAGGGCAGCGGTCACCCGACTCGCTCCCCTGCAGTTCCGGAGCAACTCACTTGTCCCGGTGCCGGCACCTTTGGCGTTGGCACCGGGGCTTGTAGGCATTACAGTTGGCTCGAGAGAGTTGACAATGACCTTGTTGGGTTCGGATTTAGTCTGCGGGAGCGTACTTCGTGAACATATATGCATTTGGTGAATTCTGGCGCTGCCTGCGCAATGCGGTGGCCGGGGTTGCCGCAATCCTGCTGAGCATGCTGATCGCGCACCCTGGCGGGGCCACGGCATGCGCCGGCAGCAAAATCGCCGAGAGTGCCGGCAGCGCCATGATCAAGGCTGCGCAGGCCGGCTCGGCGTCGGGGTTCTCCGGCGCCTTGAACAAATACGCCGACATGAATGCGATTGCCCTGTTCGCGCTCGGCAAACATCGCAAGGAACTGCCGGCCGCGCGCAGGGCGGAATTCGTTTCGCTGACGACGTCGTTTGTCTCGCGGCGGTTCAATGACTACAGGCTGAAGTTCCGCGCCGACAGAATCGTTCCGATGACGTGCAACGGCAACACGGTGCGTACACAGCTGATCTTTCTCGGCAACAAGGGGCCACAAGTCGTGCTGTGGCGAATGTCGGGGGGAAAGATTGCGGACGTCAACGTGCAGGGCGTATGGCTCGGCCAGTTGCTGCGTACCAACTTCGACAAGGTGCTGAGTGGCAATCCCGACGGCATTACGGCGCTGTTTGCACATCTCAAGGGGTAATCGTCCTTGAACGTTCACGCCTTGCCAACATGTGGGCAAACCGGTGAAGGGGACGTCGACCAACTTCTGTATGGGCAAGGTGTCAGCCATGGCCGGTCCGGTGCCTCAGTCGTGCCCCAAACTTCGGATAGGCAGGGTTTCAGACTTTTGGGACGCAATTTGCAGCGACAGGAAAAACTCATGCTGAAACAAATCTGCCGCGTCATTGTGCTGGCGTGCGGCGTGGTCTTGGCGAGCGGGATTGCGCGGGCGGCGGACGTGGTCATCGGCATTCCGAGCTGGTCGTCGGCAGATGCCACGGCGCATGTTGTGAAGGAAATTCTGTCGAGCCGGCTCGGCCTCGATGTGGCGGTCAAGACCGGCACCAACGAGGAGATATTCGCCGGCATCGATCAAGGCACGATGCACGTGCACCCGGAAGTGTGGCTGCCCAACCACAAGGCGCTGCACGACAAGTATGTTCTCGGCCGCAAGACGGCGATCCTGAGTGAAAAGGGCGTGCCTGCCGAACAAGGCATTTGCGTGACGCGGCGAACGGCCGAACGGTTCGGCATCCGCAAAATCGAAGACCTGTCCGATCCGGAAAAGGCCAAGACCTTCGACACCAACCAGGACGGGCTCGGTGAGATGTGGATCGGCGATAGCGACTGGTCGTCGACACGGATCGAAAAGATCAGGGCCAAGAGCTACGGCCACGCCAAGACCATGCAGTTGCTCGAGGCCCAGGAAACGGTGGCCATGGCCGCCATCGATGCAGCCGTTGCAGTCGACCGTCCGCTGGCGTTTTATTGCTATGCGCCGCATCATCTGTTTTCGCTGCACGAAGTGGTCTTCCTGCAGGAGCCGCCGTACAGCCCGCTGTCATGGCGCGTCGTCGACCCTGCCGACGATCCGCAGTGGCTCGATCATTCGCAGGCCGCGGTCGCCTGGCCGACATCGTTTCTCCATATCGTCTATTCCGCCAAGCTTGCAGACACCCATCCGAAGGCGGCCAAGCTGCTGTCGGCGATCCGGCTCGATGTCGATACCGTATCAGAGATGACATATGCGATCGTCGTCGATGGCATTCCGGCGGCCGACTTTGCCAGACAGTGGGTCAAGGACAACGCTGAGAGGATCGATGCATGGGCTGCAGCCAAATGATGAACCGCGAGCTGACGGCAAAAATCATGAACACCCTGCGGGCACGCGCTGTCGCCAGACGGCTGTGGCAGACGGCAATTGTCGGCTGTGCGCTGATCGTATCGTTGGCTGCCCACGAGGCGTTTGCGGCCTCCAGCAAGATCTACGATCAGCAGGAGCGCCGCTGGATAGAGTTCACGCCGGAGCGGGCGAAGGCGTTCTACAAGCGCCATAACCAGACCCCGGCCAGCTTCAGCCGCCAGGTGGTGCCGTTCCGGACGGCGGAGAAACCGGGCACGATCATCATCGACGGTGTGCGGCATTTTCTCTATCTGGTGTTGCCGGACAAGAAGGCGATCCGCTACGGCATCGGCGTCGGGCGCGAGGGATTCGGCTGGACCGGCATCGTGCAGGTCGGGCGCAAACAGGAATGGCCACGCTGGACGCCGCCGAAGGAAATGATCGAGCGCGATCCCAAACTGGAAAAATATGCCAATGGCATGCCCGGGGGGCCGGAGAACCCGCTTGGTGCCCGGGCAATCTACCTGTTCGAGGGCAGCCGTGACACGCTGTATCGCATTCACGGCACGACGGAGCCGTGGTCGATCGGCCTCAATATCTCGTCCGGCTGCATCCGAATGAACAACGACGATGTCGTCGACCTCTATCAGCGGGTGCAGATCGGGGCCAAGGTGATCGTGCTGTTCCAGGGCGCATCGCTGCTCAAGGGCGTATGACGACTTTCTGGAAAGCCTTGTGAGGGGAGACCGCTGATGCGAAAGTTTCTAGTTGAACCGTCGATGCGCCTGGCCGCGGTGGTTGTTCTCGGTGTGAGCCTTGCAGGTTGTGCCAGCTCGCAGCCGGACACCGTGTCGTACACGCAACCGGGTGAAATCCGCAACACGACCGAAACGGCGCCCGCCGACCTGCAATTGTCGTGTGCCAGTGCTGCCGCCAGCCAGTTCGGCCTTACCCCCGACAAGGTCCTGCCGACCGCATCCAGCAAGCTCGCCGATGGCACCTACAACATTCAACTCATGGCCGATGGCCGGAACTACCTGTGCAAGATAGACGAAAACGCCAGCATCCTGGCAATGTCGCCGGCGTAACACAGGCGCCGCCGGCCTCACAAACACCGAAGCCAACTGGCGCGCCCGCCTGGATTCGAGCCTGTGGCCTCGGCCGCGTTTAGCCTCTTAATCAATTCGACAGGTCCTGACCCTAGCAATAGCCCGGGCATTGACTCTTGACCCATCCCGCTCCCCGGACCACGAAATCTTCGTGGCTTATGCCGCTGCTGACACGGTGCGGTTACGGCACAAACCTGACAGTTTTTTCGCTCCAATTGGCTCTTGCGCCTGAATTGGAACAACCGCATAGCGTTTTGCCAGGACATCGCGCACCTTGATGATCTGCTCATGCTCAGAGTGGGCGCGTTTGCGTAACAAAGGCTGTTCGATTTGCGCCGCCGCAAGGCTTGAGTTGATGATCCACCCCCAAGGTTCGATCCCGGCGCGGCGCAGGTCTTCCTGCAGGTGGGCCGCCTCGAGCACCGGCGTGGTTTCGGGCAGGGTCACGATGATGATCTTGGTTTGCTCCGGGTCTTGCAAGCGCATCATCGGGGTGACAAGGCGGGCGCTGCCCGACGCGCCCTGATGGCGCATGATATCCCTGTGGTATGATCCCGTCGCATCGAGCAGCAACAGTGTGTGTCCTGTCGGTGCGGTGTCCATGATGACAAACTTCCGGCTGCTTGCGCGGATCACCTTTGAGAAGGCCTGAAAGACGGCGATCTCTTCGGTGCAGGGCGAGCGCAGGTCTTCTTCCAGCATGGCGCGGGCCTGATCGTCGAGGTCTTTTCCCTTCGAGGCCATCACGCTGGCACGGTAATTGGCGGTTTCTACGGCTGGGTCGATCCGGCTGACTGTCAGGCCCGACTGATCACCGGCCAGCGTTTCATTGATATGCGCGGCCGGGTCGGTTGTTGTCAGCAAGACGTCATGGCCACGCGCCGCCAGTTCGCTTGCAACCGCGGCAGCCATGGTGGTTTTGCCAACGCCGCCTTTACCCATGAACATGACAAGCCCCTTGCCCGCGCCTTCAAGGTCATCAACCAAGTCTCCAAGCGGCGGCAGGTCGATGGCCTCTGCCGAAGCAGGTTGCACGGCATCGATATTTTCCTCAGCACCGGCGGCAAAGCGTTTCAACGCCGCAAGCCCAACAAGGTTCTCTGCACGTAATGGAAAGATGGTTCGGGGCAGCGCCGCCACATCGGCAGGCATTGCGGCCATGGCGTCTTGGTCGCGCTTGAGCAGCGCCTCTGCCAGCGGGTCGCCACTGGCATCCTCTGGCATCATTCCGTTGATCGCCAGATGCTGGTTCTTGATGCCAATATCGGCCAGTTCCAGAGAGGTCCGGGCCACCTCGCCCAAGGCCGATGCCCGTGGCCGTGCCACCAGAACCAACCGCGTGACGGCGCCGTCTGACAGCCTGTCGACCGCCGCTGCATAGCGGTCACGCTGTTTTTCCAGCCCGGCAAGCGGGCCAAGGCAGGACGCATCGCCCTTGCCCTCTTGCAAAAAGCCCGACCATGCGCCGGGGAGTTTCAGCATTCGGATCGTATGGCCCGTGGGCGCGGTGTCGAACACGACATGATCATAGCGACCGACCAGTTCATTGTCGGTCAGCAAGGCGGTGAACTCGTCAAAAGCAGCGATCTCAATGGTGCAAGCACCGCTTAGCTGTTCTTCAATGCTGGCCAGGGCATCTTGTGGCAGGATGCCCCGCATCGGCCCTACGATACGTTCACGGTAGTCTGCCGCCGCTTCCTCGGGGTTGATCTCGATTGCATCAACGCCCGGGGCGGTGGGGATTGGCGTGATGGTATTTCCGATCACTGTTTCAAAAACCTGCCCGACATTGGAGGCTGGATCCGTGCTCACCAGCAGGATCTTCTTACCCTGGCTGGCCAGATCAAGCGTCATGGCGCAGGCGAGTGACGTCTTGCCGACACCGCCTTTTCCGGTAAAGAACACAAACTTGGGCAGGTTCACGAACATGGATCGCTCATTTCTTACGTGTTGGTGGAGAGGCCTAGCAGCAGCTGGATGATTTTTCTTCAGAGCTACCGCAACAGCCAGAGCCGGCCACCGGTGCGGCTTCGGCCACAAATGGCACGCCTGCAAACTGGGCCAGCTCGGCGCGGTCGGGGTAGCGCCCGGTTGAGCTCATCTCGCCGCCCGACAGGACGACGGGCAGGCCTTCAACGCCGGAGTTTTCCAGCACCGACTTGACCGTGTCGTTGTCGGCAAACTTCGCAGGCTCCTGTGAAAGGTTGACGCG
>JAHEJE010000033.1 GCA_024639035.1 Alphaproteobacteria bacterium | reverse complement strand
TTTCGACGATGCCCGGCGTACGCACCAGCACATCGAGAGACTTGTGCGGCTCGGTCCTGCCGCGCAGCGTGACCGTGTTCTGTCTGAGCTCGCTGGCAAACGTCCTGACGGCCACGCGAAACGGTTTTTCGGCCTTTTCCGTTTCAGCCGTGCCCGGCACGGCAGGGTCTTCGCCGGATGTTTTCGCTATCTGCCCGGAGGCCAGCCAGCCTGCCATCGCCAGGGCGAACACACCGGCCCATATGTACGATCGCTTCATGTTGTAAGCTCTCCTGGTGTGGCCCGGGCTATTCGGCGGCTTCGGTGTGGGCACCGGAACCGGGCGCCAGCATCTCGTCGCGCATGGTCTCGAGATATGTCACCGCAGCGCCGATCACCGCCTGGCCATAGCCGTTGACGAACTTGTGGCCGGGATGCAGCGATGCCGCCGTGCAGCATTCGCGGATACGCGCCAACTCGGCTTTGAGTTCACCCAGCCGCACGTCATAGAACTCGGCCAGCCGGTCATGTTCGAGGTTGTCCATCAGCAGCACCTGGAACAGGAACTCCGACTTGAACTTGTCCGGCCGCGGCAGCACGTCGATGGCACAGCCAAGCGCCAGCTGTCCCTTGGGCGTGATGGCATAGACTTTCTTGTCCGGTTTGCCCGACTGTTCCTCGGCCCTGACCGTCACCATGCCCTCGGCCAGCATCTGGGTCAGCGCCGGGTAGATCGAGCCGTAGCTGGCATCGATGAAATGGCTGAACATGCCATCCTCGACCATCTTCTTGATCTCGTAGCCCGATGCTTCCTTGAACGAGAGAATGCCGAGGCACAATGTGCGAATGTTCATGGGGTCACCCCTGTTTGCCGTCAGATTTCATATCGGTTCGATATATATCGATTCAGCATATACCGAACCGATATATGAGTTTCAAGGCAAATATGTGACAGGTTCGGCAAATGCGACTGCGCGGAAATGACCGCATGGGTATCGCACCCGATCGAAGATATATGCTAAATGCAACTCGTTCCGCCCGGGCGGCGGCCGGCAAACCTGTGACGACCAGACCCAGATGCCTTTTGATCTCGACAAGCTGATTTCCGAACACGCCGGTGAAAACTATGCGCTGTATGCCGCCCATGTGAACCCGCGCTTTGCCAGGGCGCTGTCGATCATCGGTTTCGACAGATGCTATGCCCGCGCCGAAGGGGCCTATCTGTGGGACACCGACGGGCGCAAATATCTCGACATGCTGGCCGGCTACGGCGCCTTCAACATCGGCAGGAACCATCCGGTGGTCAAGAAGGCGTTGAACGACTTCATGGCCGCCGACGTCGCGAGCCTGGTGCAGATGGAAGCACCGTTGTTGTGCGGCCTGCTGGCCGACGAGTTGAAGCGCCGCGTTGGCTATGGCCTGGACTATGTCTATTTCGGCTCGACCGGGGCCGAGGCCAACGAGACGGCGATCAAGTTCGCCCGCCGCGCCACCGGGCGTTCGCGCATCGTTTATGCCGCAAGCGGTTTTCACGGCCTGACCACCGGCGCCCTGGCGCTGAACGGCTCGGAGGTGTTCAAGGAGAACTTCGGCGATCTGATCGCCAGCGCCAAGGTGCCCTTCGGCGATCTGCCGGCCCTTGAACAGGCGCTCGCCGCCGGCGACGTCGCCGCCTTTTTCATCGAGCCGGTTCAGGGCAAGGGCGTGAACATTCCGCCTGAAGGCTATCTGGCCGAGGCCGGCCGGCTGTGCCGCAAGCACGGCGCGCTGTTCGTTGCCGACGAGGTGCAGTCGGGCATCGGCCGCACCGGCAAGTTTCTCGCCCTGCATCATGAGGACGGCGCCGAGCCCGACATGGTGATCGTCTCGAAGTCCCTGTCCGGCGGTTTCGTTCCGATCTCCGCCGTGGTCATGCGCGCCGGCATCTATGACAAGGTGTATTCCTCGCTCGACCGCGCCGTGGTCCATTCCTCGACCTTCGGCAAGAGCAACTTCGCCATGGTCGCCGGCCTTGCCGCCCTGAGCGTCGTTGACGATGAAGGATTGATGGACAACGCCACCGCCATGGGCGATCTGCTCGGCACCAGATTGCGCGAGCTGGCGCCGCGCTATGAGTTCATCAAGGACATCCGCTGGCGCGGCCTGATGCTGGCCATCGAGTTCGGCAAACCGAAATCGCTGAAGCTGAGGGCGGCCTGGAAGGCGGTCAACACGCTCAACGAGGATCTGTTCTGCCAGGCCGTGACCATTCCGCTGCTGGCCGACCACGGCATCCTCACCCAGGTCGCCGGAAACCGCATGACGACGATCAAGCTGATCCCGCCGCTGGTCGTCACCGAGGCCGATATCGCCTGGTTCGTTTCCGCCTTCGACACGGTGATGGCCGATCTGCACCGGTTTCCCGGACCGGCCTGGGAGAGCCTTAACCGCATCGCCCGCAACGCGCTCGGCAGGGGCCGCGGCAAGGCGGCAGCCGAATAATGCGGCACCCAACATCGTCGCGCGCAACAGCCGCGCCCGGCACGGTCTATGGCCGCATCGCCCTGTTCAGCGCCCGCCATGCCGGCGCGGTCATCGCCGCCTACCTGATCGCCGCCAGCATCGCCCTTGCCTTCACCATCGTGAAGATCAACGTCAACACCGACCCCGGCCAGATGATCGCCAGGGACCTGCCGTTCCGCCAGGCCTTCGCCGACTATCTCAAGGCGTTTCCCAGTCTTGAAAACACCTTCCTGGTGGTGATCGACGCCGAGGAGACCGAGCTTGGCCGCGAGGCGGCGAAATCTTTGGCGCAATCGTTTGCTGCCCGCACCGAGCTGTTCGAGGCGGTCTATGCGCCGGGCACCGGCAAGTTCTTCGACGACTACGGCATACTCTATCTCGAGAGCGATGCGGTACGGCGCATCGCTGCCGACATCGCCGATGCCGCACCGCTGCTGCGCGCTTTGGGCGATCAGCCCAATCTGGCCGGCCTTGCCGGTCTGACGGCGCAAATGGCCCAGGCGGCCGAACTGGCCACGGTTCCACCCGCCGCGGTCGATTTCTTCAGCGAGGTCGCCGACGTCGTCACCGCCGACACCCTTGGCCGCACCCGGCCGATGGAGTGGTCCAACCTGGGCACGTCCGGCAACGGGGCAGAGCAGACGCGCTGGTATGTCATCGCCAAGCCGCGCCTTGACTATTCCCGGCTCGATCCGGCCGAGGCGGCCATCGCCGAAGCCCGTCAGATCGTCGCCGATCCGGAGATCCGCCGGTCGGGCAAGGTCAGCGTTACCCTGACCGGCGAAGCTGCCGTCAATGCCGAGGAGTTCGACGCCGTGATCGCCGGCGCCTCGCTGGCCGGTGTCTTGTCGTTCGTGCTGGTGACCCTGGTTATCGCCATCGGTCTGCCGGCCATCCGGCTGATCGTCCCGGCCCTGGCCATGCTGGTTCTCGGCTTCATGCTGAATGCCGGTTTTGCCACCCTGGCGGTCGGCGAGTTGAACATGATCTCGGTGGCCTTCGCGGTGCTGTTCATCGGCCTCGGTATCGACTATGCGGTGCACATGCTGCTGCGTTTTGCCGAGCACGCCCGCGCCGGCATGGGCCCCGGTGCGGCGATCGCCACCAGCGCCGACGGCACCGGCCCGGCGCTGGCCCTGTGCACGCTGACCACCTCGCTGGCATTTCTGGCCTTCACCCCGACGGATTTTGCCGGCATGGCCCAGCTCGGCATTATCGCCGCCGGCGGTATCGTCATCGCATTTGCCGCCAGCATCACCCTGTTGCCGGCGGTACTGATGCTGCAGCGCTATCCTGACAAGTGGCGCGATGGCTCCGCCGGCGCCGCTGCGGCCGGCGATGGCCAATCCGGTTCGCCGGTCCGCCTGATCGCCACCCTGGTGGTGGTCGCCGTTGCCGGGGCGAGCCTGTTTGCCCTGCCTTCAGCCCGTTTCGACGGCGATCCGACCAACCTGAAGGACCCGGAGTCGCCCAGCGTGATCGCCTTCCGGGAGATCTTGCAGACCGATTCCGGTCAGGCCTATGCCATCCAGATCGTCGCCGCAACGCCGGACCAGGCCCGTCAGCTGGCAGCCGGCTTGCGCACCCTGCCGGGCGTTGCCACTGTGCGCACCATCGAGGATCTGCTGCCGCAGGATCAGCAGGCCAAGCTGGCCGCCCTGTCCCGGCTGGCCGGTACCCTGCCATCGGCGGCGCCCGCCGTCGGCGACATCGGTAACCAGGTGCGCACCGCAAGCGTGCTGCGCATCATCAGCGATCTCGACCGGATAGTTGCAGCGGACGGCACCGCGCCGGCAGTGCGCGAAGCCGCCGGCCGCATGCGCCAGGCCTTTGCCGGTGTGGCCAACGACCCGGCCCGGCTCGACGCCCGGCTGCCGCGCCTGGAGCACGCCCTGTTCGCCAAGCTGCCGCAAACCGTCGCCCGCTTGTCCAACCTTGCCGAGACCACCGAGGTCACGCTGCAGAACCTGGAGCCGGAGGTCCGCGAGAAGTTCATCGCCGCCGACGGCCGCTGGCGCATCGAGGTGACCGGCAAGGGCGATATGAGTGACGAGACCCGGTTGCGCGAATTCGTCGGCGAAGTTCGCAGCCTGGCGCCCAACGCCACCGGGGCGCCGGTGGAAATCACCGGCGCTGCCGACGTCGTGGCCCAGGCAATCCGCATCGCCTGCCTGGCCGCCTTCGGCCTGGTCATCATCGTGCTGCTGCCGCTGCTGCGGCGGGTGTCCGACATCGCCCTGGTCATCGCGCCGATTGTGCTGTCGGCACTTCTGCTGGTCGGCTACACGGTTGTGTTCGACACCCCGTTCAACTTCGCCAATGTCATCGTGCTGCCGCTGCTGTTAGGGCTGGGCATCGATTCGGCCATCCACTATGTCATGCGGGCCCGCGAACTGCGCACCGGCGCCTCCCAGCCCGGCGATGTCACCGTGACATCGACGCCGCGCGCCGTCTTGATATCGGCGCTGACCACCATCGGCTCGTTCGGCACCTTGTGGCTGTCGCCGCACCGCGGCATGTCGAGCATGGGCGAACTGCTCACGGTCGCCATCATCATAACGCTGATCAGCACCCTTGTTGTGCTGCCCCAGCTCATCTCATGGACGATGCCGGACACGCCGGAGTGATCGCTGCCCGCCGCCCGGGGCTTGACCCCGCGCCACAGGCGGCCTAACGGTGGGCGCGCGAATTCATCCGGGCAACCGCACCGGTCAGAAAAGGGAAAAAACGTGGCTGTTCCATTGATCCAGCAGGTTCGTGTCGGGGCCTACATCATGAAGCAGAAGCTGGCCGGCAATAAGCGCTATCCGCTGGTGCTTATGCTCGAGCCGCTGTTCCGCTGCAATCTGGCCTGTCCCGGCTGCGGCAAGATCGACTATCCCAAGCCGATCCTCGATAAGCGCCTGTCAGTTGACGAATGCCTTCAGGCAGCAGACGAGTGCGGTGCGCCGATTGTCTCCATTCCCGGCGGCGAGCCGCTGATCCACAAGGAAATGCCCGAAATCGTCAAAGGGCTCATCGCGCGCAAGAAATTCGTCTACCTGTGCTCCAATGCGCTGCTGCTGAAAAAGAAGATGGACCAGTACCAGCCGTCGCCCTACCTGACGTTCTCGATCCACCTCGACGGGCTCGAGGCAGAACACGACAAAGCGGTCGATCAGAAAGGCGTGTTCAAGATCGCCGTTGCGGCGATCAAGCAGGCCGTCGAGCGCGGTTTCCGGGTGACCGTCAACTGCACCCTGTTCAACAATGCCCAGCCGCCGGAAGTGGCGAAGTTCTTCGACTATGTCTCGACGCTCGGTGTCGAGAGCATCACCATCTCGCCCGGCTATGCCTATGAGCGCGCCCCGGCCCAGGATCACTTCCTGTCGCGCCAGCAGACCAAGACCATCTTCCGCGATGTGTTCCGCATGGGAACCGAACAGGGCCGCCAGTGGAAGTTCAACCAGTCGAGCCTTTATCTCGATTTCCTGGCCGGCAACCAGCGTTATGAATGCACGCCCTGGGGCAACCCGACGCGCAACGTCTTCGGTTGGCAAAAGCCGTGCTACCTGGTCGGCGAAGGCTACGTGAAGTCGTTCAAGGAGTTGATGGAGACCACCGACTGGGACAGCTACGGCACCGGCAAGTACGAGAAATGCGCCAACTGCATGGTCCATTGCGGCTATGAGCCGACGGCGGTGGCCGACACTGTGGCCCATCCCCTGAAGGCCCTGAAGGTCTACATGAAGGGCATCGACACCGAAGGCCCGATGGCCCCCGACATCGACCTGGCCAGCCAGCGCCCGGCCGATTATGTGTTCGACCAGCAGGTCGGCGAGTTCATGAGCGATACCCACAAGTCCAAAGAGGCGGCAGAGTAGGGCTACAACCCTCCCCCTTGTGGGGAGGGTGGACATTGCGTGAGCAATGGCCGGGTGGGGTATACGATGGTTCGGCAATCACCGGCGATCGAGTTCATCCGAGACGCTGCACCCCACCCCCGACCCCTCCCCACAAGGGGGAGGGGAGCGCGGCGCACAACTTCAAACAGACCCGATCTGCCGCACCAGCCCGGCCCGGTAGTCCGGAAGCCCGAACTTGGCCCCAGATTGGCGGCAGGTGCGCATCAGGCTGCGGTCGGCGAGTTTGGAATTTCTGGTGAGCGGGCCGAGCTTGGGGATCTGGCCGGGATTCGAGATCAGCGACCACAGGATGCGCCAGGGCTTCAGGCGACCGTCGGCCCCCGCGGCTTCGACGGCCATCGGCGGCAGGTCCTGATCGTGGATGTCGATGACCGCGCGCAGGGTGACGAACGGCAGGCCGGCCTCAGCGGCGACCTCGGCGACGGCAAAGCTCTCCATATCGGTGGCGATGGCGCCGGTGGTGTAGCGCAATGTCATCTTGTCCTCGGCAGTGGTGACAATGGCATCGCTGGCGGCAATCGGTTCGCGGTGAACCCGGCCGTATTTCCTGTGGATGGCGGCCAGCGCATCGCTCCAGATCGGCTCACACGGCTGAACCTCGTCGCGGCCGCGGCGGATTTCGCTGGCGATCACCAGGTCACCGGCTTTCGCTTGCCGGTCGATGCCGCCGGCATAGCCGAAACTGATCAGGCCGCCCACATCCCTGTCGAGCAGCGCCCGCGCAGCCCGGCGCGCCGCCTCGGGGCCGGGGCCCTCGCAGGCAATCAGATCGCGATCAAAACCGGGCTCGGCATGCTTGCGGACTAGGAAGGCCTCGCTTTCGAGGCCGGTAACAATGCCCGGAAGGCTCACAAGCCCCACTGCACCTTGCGCGAATTACCGCGCATCAGGTTGGCATAGCGGCCAAGCGCCCAGGTCGGGAAATAAGCGCTGTAGCCGTGGTAGCGCAGATAGAAGACGCGCGGGAATCCAACCGCAGTGAACCACGGTTCCTCCCAGCGCGCGCCATCGCGCTTGGCGACGGTGAGATGTTCCACGCCGCGCTGAACCGCACCGTCCTCGACTTCGCCGGCCGCCATCAGGCCGAGTAGCGCCCAGGCGGTCTGCGATGCGGTCGAGGACTTGCACTCGTAACGCCGTTCCTGCCAGTAGGTCGCGCCGTCCTCGCCCCAGCCGCCATCCTCGCGCTGGTGGACTTTCAGCCATGCCACGGCGCGCCGGATGTAGGGCTGCTGCATGTCCTCGCCAACCGCATTGAGAGCGCTCAGCGCCGACCATGTGCCGTAGATGTAGTTGGTGCCCCAGCGGCCGAACCACGACCCGTCGGTCTCCTGTTCGGACCTGATGAATTTCACCCCGCGCTTGATCACCCGGTGATCGCGCGGATAGCCGACCTGGGCCAGGAACGACAGGCAACGCGCAGTGACATCCACCGTCGGCGGATCGAGCAGTGCGCCATGGTCGGCAAACGGGATCGAGTTGAGGAAGTCGGCGTTGTTGTCAATGTCGAAGGCGCCCCAGCCGCCGTTCTTGGACTGCATACCGTCGATCCAGATGACGGCGCGCCGGATGGAATCGGCATAGCGCTCGGGATCGACCCGGTGCAGCAACGCCCCGACGGCGGCCGTATCGTCGACGTCCGGGTAATGATCGTTGCGGTACTGGAATGCCCAGCCGCCCGGTTCCAGGTCCGGCGCGTTGATCGCCCAGTCGCCCTTCACATCGGTAATCTGGTTGTCGACCAGCCAGTCGCAGGCCGCCTGCATGCGCGCATCGTCTTCGCCGACACCGCCTTCGAGCAGGGCATGGCCGGCCAGCGCCGTGTCCCAGACCGGCGACACGCAGGGCTGGCAGTAATAGCCGCGGCCGTCGGTCTCGTCCTTGGTCTCGATCAGCAGATTGCGCACAGCATCGCGCGCCGTGGTGAATTTCGGATGGTCTCGGTCATAACCCAGCGCATCGAAGGCCATCACCGTGTTGGCCATTGCCGGGAAGATGGCGCCGAGCCCGTCGGTATCGTTGAGCCGCGGGTCGATGAAGTCGACGGCTGCCTGGATGGATCGCTTGCGCAAGCTCCAGCGCGACAACAGCCGGGCCTCCATCGGCCGCAGCACCTTGTCGAGCCCGAGGAAAAATTCGCCCCACCATTTGCCGGTCGGATTGGTCAGCCATTTCCTGATCTGTTCCGGCGGTGTGACGAACAGCTCGCGGCAGTCGGCACCGCGCGGGTTGCGGGCGACCGGCTTGAGGGCGGCAAGGATCAACAGCGGTGCGATCACCGTGCGCGACCAGTAGGCGAAGTTCCACATGCTGATCGGGAACCAGCGCGGCATCAGCATCAGCTCGGTCGGCATCACCGGAACCGCGGTCCACGGCACCTGGCCGAACAGGGCAAGGGCATAGCGGGTAAAGACGTTGGCGGTCTCGGCGCCGCCGTGGGCCAGAATGGCATCGCGCGCCCGCACCATGTGCGCCGCCGTCGGATCGTCGCCGACGAGTTTCAGGGCGTAGTAGGCCTTGACCGAGGCCGAGATGTTGAAACCGCCGTCGTGGAACAGCGGCCAGCCGCCGTGTCTCTCGCACTGCAGGCTGCGGATGTGGGCCGCCAGGCGGATTTCGATCTCCGGCTCCGGTTCGCCGAGGAAGTGGTTGAGGAAGATGTACTCCGACGGGATCGTCGCATCGGCTTCCAGCTCGAACACGATGTGGCCGTCGTCGCGCTGCTGGCCGAGCAGATGCCGGGCCGCATCCTGCGCCGTCTGCGCTGCCATCATGGTCGCGTGCTGCGGCGAGCCTTCGCCGGGACGCAAGGTATGGATCTGTGCTGTCATCAGCGCCCTCGTGCCGTGCAATTTTGATTATTTTTGGGCATTTGTGCCAGGCGTTCCCGTTTCAAGCGTCAAGCCGGTCCGTTCGGTTTGATCGAAGGTAGGCATCAAGTCAACCAAGCCTGTCGACAACAATGTCGCAGGCCGTGGCGCCGGAGCGGATCGAGCCTTCTATTGTAGCCGGCAGTCCGGTATCGATCCAGTCCCCGGCAAGCACAAGATTGCCAAAAATCGTGCGTTGTGGGGGCCTTAGGGCCAGTTGATCCTTCGATGCGACAAATGTGGCACGCCGTTCCTTGATGACCCGGGCCGGCGGGGTGTGCGTGGCATCGAATCGCAGCGCCGCCGCCACTTCGGGCCAGATGGCGGCAACGATCTCGTCCGCCGGCCGCTCGGCGAGCGCGAAAGCGGCGCTGACCGTGACCGAAGCGATATCGCCGCGGGTGAACACCCATTGCGACGTCGAGCCGACCATGCCGAGGACCGGCGATGCGCTTGCCGCCGCGATTTTCTCGGGCAGGCGGAAATGGACGTTGACGATCGGTGCAAAGCGGGAAGGTGCCGCAACACCCTCAACGAGGCCCGGCGCCGCCCAGGCCGGCACCGCCAGCACCACCGCATCGCCGGCGCCGACCGACTCGTGACCCGTTCCCGTGTGCAGGCCGGTCACCCGTTTTTCATCGCAGTCCAGCGCCGTGATGCGGGTGCCGAACCTGATCTCGGCGGCCTGCCTGCCGAGCCACGAGACCGCCGGGTCGACCAGGCAATCGGACAACCCCTTGCGGGCGATCAGCGGCTGCGAATTGTCGGCACCCCTGGCCAGGGTTTCGCGGATGACCGGCATCAGCAGCCGCGCCACGGCCTCGTCCGGCGGCGTGTTCAGCACGCCGATCGAGAACGGTTCCCAGAACCGCCGGTACATCTGGCCCTGATCGCCGAACAGCTGCGCCACGGTGCGGTCGCCGGCGGTCAGCAACTTCAGCCCGGACAGGTAGTCCTGCATCGACGTGCCGAGGATGCGCCGGTCCTTGTACAACATCCACAGCGGCACCGGCCCGCGATTGAGATCGATGGCCCAGCGCTCGCCGGTCGCCAGGTCGAAGAAATCGAACCGCGCCGAGCCCGGCCCGGTCAGACGATGGCGGCCACCGATGATATCGAGGTAAGCCATTGCCGAGCGATTGCCCGACAGCAGCAGGTGGTTGCCGTTGTCGATGACGGTGTCGAGCAGCGCATCGTGAAACGACCGCGCCCGCCCGCCGGCCTGGGCTGCCTGTTCGTGAACGACGACCTTGATACCGGCCTTGGCCAGGTGAACGGCTGCCGAGAGGCCGGCCATTCCGGCGCCGATGACGTGGACCTTCGTCATGGCTCAGACCAGACCGTGGCGCAGGGCGATGAGGATTTTTTCAGCCTTGCCGACCAGCCGCTTGCCAACCGCCGGATCGGCCAGCTCGCCATCGCTGAGCGCCCGCATGCGCTGCAGGTTTCGCTTGTAGACCTCGAGCATGATGCGCGCCGCGCGCATCCGCCGCCGGTTGCAGGCGGCAAGTGCTGCCTCGGCCCGTTCGAATTCCGCTGCAGCCTGGCCGGCAACGTCGCGCCATGCGGCTGCGTAGCCGGGCTGCCGCATCACCGACGCCGCATCGGCGCCTTCGATGCCGTGCCGCGAGAGAACTTCCTGCGGCAGGTAGAGCCTGCCGATTGCGGCATCCTCGGCCACGTCGCGCAGAATGTTGGTGAGCTGCAGCGCCATGCCGAGATGTTTGGCGACCGCCAGCCCGTTTGCGCCCGGCTCGCCGAAGATGCACACGCACAGCCGCCCGACCGCCGAGGCCACCCGGTCGCAATAGACCGCCAGGGTTTCGGCGTCAGGCGCCACGATGGGCCCGGCGGCGTCCAATTCCATGCCGTCGATGACATCGATGAAATCTTGCTTGTTGAGGCCGAACCGTTCCACCGGCGCGGCCAGGGCCCGGGTGACCGGCTGGTCGGGGACGCCGGAAAACAGCTTTTCGATATCCATGCGCCAGCGCTTCAGATCGCGCCTGCGGTCGTCGGTACTGGCCGTTTCATCGTCGGCGATGTCGTCGACCGCGCGGCAAAAGGCGTAAACCGAGTAGATTGCCTCGCGTTGCTGCGACGGAAGAATGCGCATCGCACCGTAGAACGATGTGCTGGCCGCGCGAACCTTGCGGCCAATTTCAGTGCGGTCGGTGTCGCTCATGGCTGGCGCATTGCCTTGCATTGCCGCTTCCGCCAGGCCCGTGGGGTGCGGATCAGGCCTCGGCCTTCATTTGCAGCACCCGGCTGTCGTGGTTGAGCGCGGCGAAGACCTCTTCAACGATATGCTGAGACTGCAGGGCAGCGTCTTCGTATTGCTCTTTGGGTGCCCCGTGTCCGACGAACCGGTCCGGCAGGAACATCGGCCGCACGTTGGCGCCGCTCTGCAGCATGTTGCTGGTGGCCAGAAAATGCAGCACGTGGCTGCCGAAACCGCCGATCGAGCCTTCCTCGATGGTGATTACCACCTCGTGCTCGCGCACCAGCCGGGCAATCAGGTCGGTGTCGAGCGGCTTGGCGAAGCGGGCATCGGCAACCGTGGTCGACAGGCCGTGGCCATCGAGCTCTGCTGCCGCCTTCAGGCATTCCTGCAGCCGCGCCCCGAAAGACAACAGCGCCACCTTGGAGCCTTCCTTGATAATCCGGCCCTTGCCGATCTCAAGCGGCACGCCTTCCTCCGGCATCTCGACGCCGACGCCTTCTCCGCGCGGATAGCGGAAGGCCGAAGCCCGGTCGTCGATCTGCGCTGCTGTGGCCACCATGTGAACAAGCTCGGCCTCATCGGCCGCCGCCATCACCACCATGTTCGGCAGGCAGGACAGATAGGCCACGTCATAGGTCCCCGCATGGGTGGCGCCATCCTGGCCGACGAGGCCAGCCCGGTCGATGGCAAAGCGCACCGGCAGCCGCTGCAGCGCCACGTCGTGCACGATCTGGTCGTAAGCCCGCTGCAGGAAGGTCGAGTAAATCGCCGCAAAGGGCTTGAGCCCCTCGGTGGCCAGGCCGGCGGCGAAGGTCACCGCGTGCTGCTCGGCGATGCCGACATCGAAAGTGCGGTCCGGGAAATGTTCCTGAAATTTGTCGAGCCCGGTGCCCGACGGCATCGCCGCGGTGATGGCGACAATAGAGTCGTCCTTTTCCGCCTGCTTGATCAGCGACTGGGCGAACACCGAGGTGTAGCTTGGCGCGTTCGACTTGCCCTTGAAGACCTCACCGGTCTCGGGATCGAACTTGCCGACCGCGTGGTACTTTTCCTTGTGCTCGCCGCCGAACGGATTGCCCTTGCCCTTCTCGGTGACGACGTGGACCAGGATCGGGCCCATGTTGCCGGCATCGCGCACGTTCTCCAGGATCGGCACCAGGGTGTCGATATCGTGGCCGTCGATCGGGCCGACGTAGTAAAAGCCCAGCTCCTCGAACAGCGTTCCGCCGAACACCATGCCGCGGGCATATTCATCGGCCCGCGCCGCCGCCGTCTGGATGCCGCGCGGGAACCTCTTGGCCATCTGCTTGGCGATGTCGCGCAGCGACAGGAACGGCCGCGACGATACCAGCCACGACAGGTAGTTGGTCAGCGCCCCGACCGCCGGAGCAATCGACATGCCGTTGTCGTTGAGGATCACCGTCAGCCGGCTGTCCAGGGCCCCGGCGTTGTTCATGGCTTCATAGGCCATGCCGGCGGTCATCGCGCCGTCGCCGATCACGCACACGACATTGTTGTCGCCGCCTTTCAGGTCGCGGGCCACGGCCATGCCCAACCCGGCGGAAATCGAGGTCGACGAATGCGCCGCGCCGAACGGGTCGAATTCGCTCTCGGTCCGCTTGGTAAAGCCGTACAGCCCGTCGCGCTGCCTGATCTTGCGGATCATGCTGCGCCGGCCGGTCAGGATCTTGTGCGGGTAGGCCTGATGGCTGACGTCCCAGATCAGCCGGTCGCGCGGTGTGTTGAACACGTAGTGCAGCGCCACGGTGAGTTCGATCACGCCGAGACCGGCACCGAAATGGCCGCCGCTTTCGGCCGCCGCATCGATGGTTTCCAGCCGCAGTTCTTCGGCCACCTGCGCCAATTGCGTGGACTTCAGCTTACGCAGATCCGCCGGGATTTCGATCTTGTCGAGTAGGGGAGTGGAAACCGCCATTGGTACCCTGTCAGTTTACTATTGACCATAAGGGCCACGCCAGGCGCGGCCCTCGACCTTGGGATTCTCTAATTCATCGCGCAACTTAGCATTATCGCAAGCCAAAACAAGCCCTGTGGCCGACTTGTGAGGGCAGGGTGTGGCCGTTTTGCGACAGCCGGCAGGCGCGCTCAAAGTTCGCGCCCTTTCCAAGCGACGCCCTTGCCGAGCCGGTGCCGCAGTGCCGAATGGATACTCATCAGGGCGAACATTACGGCTGCAAGCGGCAGGCTGAGGGCCCAAGTCGCCGCGAGGCCGTGGTGGCGCACCGTCGGCCGGTAGCAAGCCGTCATGACGGCGAACGCCGCCAGCGCCAGGCCGCCGGCCAGCGACGGCCCGGCTGCCATCGCGACCACGACCGGCGCAACGAAGGTCAGGGCCAACCCGGCCATGGCGCCGGCCAGCAACAGCCAGGAATGCCGCAACTGGGTGAACGCCGAGCGCACCACCATCATCCAGAAATCGCCCAGCGCATCGTAGCCGCGCAGGCTGTAGCTGGCATCGCTCAACCCCAGCCAGATGCCGTGTCCTGTGTCCTTCACCGCCCTGGCGATGGTGCAGTCGTCAATGATGGCATCCTTCACGCCGGCAAAGCCGCCGATGGCATCGAGCGCATCGGCCCTGATCAGCACACAGCCGCCGGCGGCCCCGGCAATCCGGCTGGCCGGATCGTTCACGGCGCG